>NZ_JBSGFD010000082.1:0-36022 GCF_053603215.1 Kitasatospora sp. NPDC004240
CCCCGGCCTGTTCCCGGGCGCGCCCTGCGGGCAGGGCGGCTCCCCCTCCCTGCCCGCCGAGTGGCTGGACGGGGCCGCCACCGGTCCCGGGGCCACCCCGGCCGCCGCCGTGCCGCCGCCCGGCCCGAAGCCCGCAGCCGAGCGTCCGGCCGCGCCGAAGCCGGCCCCGGCCGCCCCCGCCAAGCGCGGCGGCGGCAAGAAGATCGTCAAGCTCGCCGTGTACGGCGTGGGCGGGGTGCTGTTCATCGGCGCCGCCGCGTACGGCACCGGGCTGATGATGAACCAGTCGGACGTGCCCAAGGGCACCGTGGTGCTCGGCACCGACATCGGTGGCAGCGGCCGGGACCAGGCCATCCACCAGCTGGAGGAGACCGTCGGCAAGGCCGGTCAGCAGCCCCTCAAGCTGAAGATCGGCGACCAGGTCCTGGACCTCGACACCACCGCCGCCGGGCTGAGCTTCGACACCACGGCCACCGTGGACAAGCTCGCCCAGCACAGCTACGACCCGGTCGAGGTCATCGGCTCGCTCAAGGGCGGCGAGAAGGCCGTCGCGCCGGAGGTCAGGGTCGACCGGGCCAAGCTCCAGGCCGCCCTGGAGGCGCTGGCCTCCGGCTCCGGCCAGTCCGTCCAGGAGGGCTACGTCAAGTTCAACGAGGCCGGCGAGGCCGTCGTGGTCCCGGGCAAGGCCGGTCAGGCGGTGGACGCCGCCGCGGCCGTCGCGGCGGTCGAGCGGGCCTACCTGGACCGCGCCGCGGGCAAGCCCGAGCAGCCGATCGCGCTGGCGGTCACCGCCGCCCAGCCGAAGATCTCCACCCAGGCGCTCCAGGGCGCGGCGGACACCCTCGGCAAGGCCGCGATGAGCGGCAACGTGCACGTCCAGGCCGGCGGTAAGACCTGGGACTTCGGCAAGCTGACCGCCGCCAAGGCGCTCACCCTGGCCCCCGACGCCAACGGCAAGATCGTGCCCAAGTGGGACGTCGACCAGCTGAACGGCGCCCTCAAGGGCATCTTCGACAAGGTCAAGGCCCGCAAGGGCGGCGCGGGCGGCCCGCTGGCCCCGATCACCGCCCAGGACGTCGCGGACGCCATCACCCCGCTGCTGGAGAAGTCCGGCGACAAGGAGCGGACCCACAAGTTCGTCACCACCTGACGCACCACCGACGAGGGGCGGGCCCGGCCACCGGGCCCGCCCTTCGTCGTTCCGGGTCGGCCCCTCGTCGCTGCCGGGCCGGCCCCGCACACCCGGCGAAGCACCCCATCACCACCGAAACCCCGTGGCGTTATCAAGATTTGATCGAGAATTGTTCGACAACCACTCCCCTTGATCAGGAAGATGTGGCACCGTACCCCGCTCCGGTCCGCACGAGGAGAAGCGCCTTGGGCCGTTCCACGCCCCACCGGTCGGCCCGGCTCACCGCCGCCGCCCTGACCGCCGTCCTCGTCCTGGCCGGCTGCGCCCCCGACGAGCCCTCCGACGCCTCGGCCGACGTGCCGACCATGGCGTCGAGCCCCAAGCTCACCGCGATGGACATCAACCCGCACCCGCGCACCGACCTGCGCCAGGGCGGCACCCTGCACTTCGCGGTCGCCCAGTACTCCACCCAGTGGTCGCCGATCCACACCGACGGCAGCGAGGCCTCGACCATCAGCGTCACCAAGCCGCTGCTGCCGACCTTCTTCCGCTCCGACGCGGCCGGCACCCAGACCGTCAACCCGGCCTACCTGGTGAGCGCCGAGTCCGGCCTCAGGGATGGCCGCCAGACCGTCACCTGGACGCTCAACCCCAAGGCCAAGTGGTCCGACGGCACCCCCATCACCTGGCGCGACATCGAGGCCAACTGGCGTGCCCTGAACGGCCGGGACCCGGCGTTCAAGTCCTCCAGCAGCACCGGCTTCGAGCTGGTCTCCGCGGTCGAGCGCGGCAAGGACGACCACCAGGCCGTGATGGTCTTCGAGCGGCCGTTCTCCGAGTGGCAGTCGATGTTCAACGGCGCCGCCAACGGCCCGCTGCTGCCGGCGAGCAGGCTCACCGGCGCCGAGCTCTTCAACACCGCCTACCTGGACGCCATCCCGGTCACCTCGGGCCCGTTCAAGGTCGAGCGGATGGACCGCGCGGCGCAGACCGTCACCCTGGTCGCCGACCCCCAGTGGTGGGGCGACAAGCCGATGCTCGACCGGATCGTCTTCCACGCCATGGTCCCCAACACCATGGCCGCCGCCTTCGCCAAGGGCGACATCGACATCTTCAACAACGGCCCCGACGTGGCCGGTTACCAGACCATCAAGAGCACCAAGGGCGCCGCCGTCCGCCGCGCCGGCGGCCCGGACTTCCGCCAGTTCACCCTGAACAGCAAGAGCGCGGTGCTCACCGACCCCACGGTCCGCCAGGCCGTGTTCCAGGCCATCAACCGGGACGCGATCACCCGCTCCGACCTCAGCGGGCTGGACTGGCCCACGGTGACCCTCAACAACCACCTGCTGGTGGCCAACCAGAACGGCTACCGGGACAACTCCCTCGGCCTGAGCCGCTACGACCCCGAGGAGGCCCGCCGCAAGCTGGACGCGGCCGGCTGGAAGCTCACCGGCGAGGTCCGCCGCAAGGACGGCAGGGACCTCTCGCTGCGCATGGTCATCCCGGCCGGCGTCACCCAGGCGCAGAACGAGGCCGCGGTCGCCACCCAGATGCTCAAGGAGGTCGGGATCAAGGTCGTCACGGAGACCGCGGCCCCCAACGAGTTCTTCGACAAGTACATCAACCGGCGCGACTTCGACATCACCGCGTACTCGCTGATGGGCACGCCGTTCCCGGCCTCCGGCAACCGCGCCAACTTCGTCACCTCCGGCGGCACCAACCACTCCCAGGCCGGCAGCCCGGCCGCCGACGCCGCCCTCGACCGGGCCGCCGGCGCGGGCGACGCGGCCACCACCTTCGAGGCCATCAACCAGGCCGACGGGGAGCTGTGGAAGGTCGCCGGGATGCTGCCGCTCTACCAGCGCCCCCAGCTGTACGGGGCCAAGGCCGACCTCGCCAACATCGGCGCCCAGGGCCTGTCCGACATCGTCTGGGAGAACGTCGGCTTCCAGAAGTGAGACGGGCCGGGCCCCCGGGGGAGGCGTCCCCGGGGGCCCGGCCGTACGGCTCGCCGGAGGTGTCACCCGGCGCCGATCACGTCCCGCACCTCGGCGAAGTGGCAGGCCGACTCGTGCGCGGCCGCGCCCTTCAGCACCGCCGGCACCGCCAGCGCCGGCACCTCCGTGGAGCAGCGCTCCTCGGCCTTCCAGCAGCGGGTGCGGAACCGGCAGCCGGACGGCGGGTTGGCCGGCGAGGGCAGGTCGCCGCTGAGCAGGATGCGCTCGCGCTGCTCCCGTCCGGTCGGGTCGGGCACGGGCACCGCGGAGAGCAGCGCCTGGGTGTACGGGTGGGTCGGGAAGGAGTAGATCTGGTCCTCCGTCCCGATCTCGACCAGCTTCCCGAGGTACATCACGCCGACCCGGTCGGAGATGTGGCGCACGATCGAGAGGTCGTGGGCGATGAACATGTAGGAGAGCTCGAACTCGCTCTGCAGCTGCTCCAGCAGGTTGATCACCTGCGCCTGCACCGAGACGTCCAGCGCCGACACCGGCTCGTCGCAGATGATCACCTCGGGCTTGAGCGCCAGGCCCCGGGCGATGCCGATGCGCTGGCGCTGGCCGCCGGAGAACTGGTGCGGGTACCGGTTGATGTACTCCGGGTTCAGCCCGACCACGTCCAGCAGGTCCTGGACGGCCTTGCGGCGGTCGCCCTTGGGCGCCACCTCGGGGTGGATCTCGAACGGCTCCCCGATGATGTCACCGACCGTCATCCGCGGGTTGAGCGAGGTGTACGGGTCCTGGAACACCATCTGGATGTTGCGGCGCACCGCCTTCAGCCCCGCCCCGGAGAGCCGGGTGATGTCCTCGCCCTTGAAGAGCACCTGGCCCGCGGTCGCCCGCTCCAGGTTCATCAGCACCTTGGCCAGCGTGGACTTCCCGCAGCCGGACTCGCCGACGATGCCGAGGGTCTCCCCCTTCAGCAGCCCGAAGGAGACCCCGTCCACCGCCTTCACCGCGCCGACCTGCTTCTTCAGGAGGATGCCCTGGGTCAGCGGGTAGTGCTTGACCAGGTCCTTGACCTCCAGGATCGGCTCAGCCATGGAGGGTCTCCTTCCAGAAGTGGCAGGCGCTGCGGCGGCCCGGCAGGTCGGCCCCCTCGGTGTCCAGCACCGGTACCAGCTGGGGCAGTTCGCTGAAGCAGCGGTCCTCCGCCCGGTCGCAGCGCGGGTTGAACGCGCAGCCCGCCGGGATCTTGAGCAGGCTCGGCGGCAGGCCCTGGATCGCGTAGAGGTTCTGCCCCTTCTGGTCCAGGCGCGGGATCGACCGCAGCAGGCCCCGGGTGTACGGGTGCGCCGGGCTGGCGTACAGCTCGTGCACCGGGGCGGTCTCCACGATCCGTCCCGCGTACATCACGGCGATCTTGTCCGCGACGTCGGCGACCACGCCGAGGTCGTGGGTGATCAGGATCAGACCCATGTTGAACTCGGCCTGGAGCTCCGCCAGCAGGTCCATCACCTGGGCCTGGACGGTGACGTCCAGCGCGGTGGTGGGCTCGTCCGCGATGATCAGGTCCGGCTCCAGGGCCAGCGCCATGGCGATCATGATGCGCTGGCGCATACCGCCCGAGAACTGGTGCGGGTAGTCGCCCACCCGCTGCCGGGCGGCGGGGATGCGCACCCGCTCCATCAGCTCGACGGCCTTCTCCTTCGCCTCCTTGCGGGAGGCGCCCTGGTGCACCCGGAACATCTCGCCGAGCTGGTAGCCCACGCTCAGCACCGGGTTGAGGGAGGACAGCGCGTCCTGGAAGATCATCGCGATCTTCCGGCCGCGGACCGCCCGGCGGGCCTTGGGGCTCATGGTGAGGAGGTCCTCGCCGCGGAACCGGATGGCACCCGCGGTGATCTTCCCCGGCGGCATGTCCAGGATGCCCATGATCGCCTGCGCGGTCACCGACTTGCCCGAGCCGGACTCGCCCAGCACCGCCAGGGTCTCCCCGGCCGACACGGAGTAGCTGACCCCGTTGACGGCCTTGGCGACCCCGTCGCGGGTGTGGAACTCGATGTGGAGGTCGTCGACCTCCAGCAGCGGGGTCCCGGCGGCCAGGCTCTCGCGGCCCGCGGTCACCGTCACCTGCTGCTTCACGAGCTTCGACGCTTCTGTCATCGTCCCCGCCTCCTCAGCGCAGCTTGGGGTCGAGGGCGTCGCGCACCGCGTCGCCGAGCATGATGAACGCCAGCACGGTGATGCTCAGCACGGCGGCCGGGAAGAGCAGGACGTGCGGGGCGTTCAGGAACCTGGACTGGGCGTCGGCGATCATCAGGCCCCAGGAGATCTCCGGCGACTGGATGCCGATGCCCAGGTAGGACAGCGCGGCCTCGGCCCCGATGTAGACGCCCAGGTTGATGGTCGACACCACGATGACCGGGGCCACCGCGTTCGGCAGGATGTGCCGGGTGACGATCCGCCCGGTGCCGGCGCCGAGCGCCCGCGCCGCGACCACGTAGTCGTTGTGCTTGTTGGAGAGCACCGCCGAGCGCATCAGCCGGTAGATCTGCGGCCAGCCGAGGACGGCCATCACGGCGGAGACCGTCCAGGCGTTGCCCTTCTGCCAGGTCGACATGATCAGCATGCCGCCGAGCAGCAGCGGGATGGCGAAGAAGATCTCGGTGACCCGGGAGAGCAGGGAGTCCCAGATCCCGCCGATCCAGCCGGCCCACAGGCCCAGCGCGCCGCCGAGCGCGACCACCAGGGTGGTGGTGATGATGCCGACGATGATCGAGTTGCGGGCGCCCCACACCGTACGGGTGTAGATGTCGCAGCCCTGCACGTCGAAGCCGAACCAGTGCTCGGCGCTGGGCCGCTTCAGCGAGTCGGACAGGTTGCAGAAGCCCGCCGACAGCGGGTCCTGCTCGGTGAACAGTTGCGGGGCGACGGCGAGCGCCACCATGAACACCACCAGTGCCCCGCCGATCAGGAACAGCGGGTTGCGCCGCAGGTCGTACCAGGCGTCGGTCCAGAGACTGGCGACCCGTTCCTTGCCCGCCGGCTTGGCGGCGCCGGCCGCCCCGGCGCCCGGGGCGACGGTGGCGCCCTGCCCGGCGTCGGCCGGCCCGGCCGACTGGCCGGGGATCGAGACCTTCACGTTCTCGCTCTTCGGCTCACTCATAGCGGATCCTCGGGTCCAGGACGGCGTACAGCAGGTCGACCACCAGGTTGGCGAACAGGTACACCAGCACCAGGGCGCTCACGATGCCCACCACGATGGTGCGTTCCCGCAGGTAGACGGACTGGAAGAGCTGGTGTCCGACCCCGGGGATGTTGAAGATGCCCTCGGTGATGACCGCGCCGCCCATCAGGCCGCCCAGGTCCATGCCCAGGAAGGTGACGATCGGGATCAGCGCGTTGCGCAGCCCGTGCCGGACCACCACCCGCAGCGGGCTGAGCCCCTTGGCGACCGCGGTGCGGACGTAGTCGGCCCGCATGACCTCGATCAGGCTGGTCCGGGTGAGCCGGGCGACGTACGCCAGCGAGGTCGAGGCGAGCACGTACGCGGGCAACAGGTAGGACCGCAGGCCCGCCTCCTCGTTGAAGGAGACCGGGAAGAAGTCGATGCCGTAGTCGGTCTTGAGCTTCACGCCGAGGACCAGCTGGAGCACGAAGCCGATGACGAAGACCGGGATGGAGATGACCATCAGGGTCGAGATCAGCACGACGTTGTCGATGAAGCGGCCGCGGCGCAGGGCGGCGACGATGCCGGCGGTGATGCCGACGACCATCTCGATGGCCAGCGCGATCAGCGCCAGGTTGATGGTGTACGGGAACGCCGTCTTCATCACGTCGACCACCGCGTTGCCCCGGTAGTCCTCACCGAAGTCGCCGGTGAAGAGGGACGTGAGGTAGTTCCAGTACTGCAGGAAGAACGGGTCGTCCAGGTGGTAACGCTCCCTCAGGACCGCCACCACGGCGGGGTCCTGTCGCTTCTCACCGGCCAGTGCCGTAATGGGATCGCCAGGCAGCAGGAAGACCAGTGCGTAGATAAGGAATGTCGCGCCGAGGATCACAGGTATGGCCTGGATGATCCGGCGGACCACATAGCGGCCCATGTGGCCTCCTCGTGGTTCGGGGCACGCCGATGAGGGGCGGCGCGGGGGTTGCCCGCGCCGCCCGTCAGCGGGTGCCGGTCAGCGGGATGGGGGTCAGGCCAGCTCGACGTTGGCCAGGTCCATCTGCCCCTGGGCGTTGACGTTCACGTTCTTCACGGTCTTGGTGTAGGCCGAGGAGGACATGTAGGTGTACACGGGGATGTACGGCATGTCCTTGATCAGGATGTCGTCGGCCTGCTGGTACAGCTTCAGGCTCTCCTCGTCGGTCTTCGCCGAGTCGGCCTTGGCGAGCACGGTCTCGAACTCCTCGTTGACGTAGCCGCCGTAGTTGGAGCCGTTCTCGATGGCGACCTTGGAGAAGATCGGGCGCAGGTAGTTCTCGGCGGACGGGTAGTCCATCGACCAGGCCATGCGGAAGGCGCCGGAGTACTTCTTGTCGCCCAGCGCGGTGAGGATCGCGCCGAACTTCTCGAAGGGCTTGAAGGTGACCTCCAGGCCGAGGTTGGCCTTCAGTTGGTTGCCGACGGCCTCGATCCACTCCTTGTGGCCGCCGTCGGCGTTGTAGCCGATCTCGATCGTGTTGCCCGGCAGGCCGCCGGCCTGGGTGAAGAGCTCCTTGGCCTTCGCCGGGTTGTACTTCGCGGCGTCGCCGAGCGCGCCCTGGCGGTAGCCCGGGATGATCGGGTTGATGAAGTCGTCGGCCGGCTTGCGGGTGCCGGAGAAGATGGTCTTGGTGATCGCCTCGCGGTCGATCGCCATCGAGATCGCCTTGCGGATGTCCGCCTTCGCGAAAGCCGGGTTCGTGGCGATCGGGAATCCGAGGTAACCGACTCCGGATTCCGGCTTGTAGATGTACCGGTCACCGAACTCGCTGGCCACCGTCCCCATGGCCGAGATCGGCAGCTTGTCGGTGATCTGGATGGTGTCCGCGCGGAGATCGTTGTAGGCGGTCTCCAGCTTCTCGTAAATCTTGAAGGTGACGGAATCCAGCTTCGCCTTTCCGTCCGCCTCCGGGAAGTTCTCGTACCGCTTCACCTTGATCTGCTTGTTGTGCTCCCAGGCGCCGTCCATCTCGAACGGGCCGTTCCCGATCGGCTTCTCGCCGTAGGCCTTGGGGTCGGTGAAGAACGCCTGCGGCAGCGGGAAGAAGGCGTTGTACCCGAGCATGGTCTTGAACTGCGAGAACGGCGCCTTCAGGGTCACCGTGAAGGTCTTGTCGTCGACCACCTTGAGGCCCTTGAGCTCCTTGGTGGCCGGGGTCTTGCCCTTGCCCGGGGCCAGCTCCTCGGAGCCGAGGATCTTGTCGAAGAAGGGCATGGCCTCCTGCGCGTTGTCCTGGTTCGCCCCGTAGTTCCACGCGTCCACGAAGGACTTGGCGGTCACCTTCTCGCCGTTGTGGAAGGTGTAGCCGTCCTTGAGCTTGATCGTCCAGACGGTGGCGTCCGGGCTCTCGATGGACTCGGCGACCCGGAGCGTGGGCGCGTTGGTCTTGATGTCGTAGTCGATCAGGCCGGCGAAGATCGCGTTGAGGACCTCGGCGCCCTCGGACTCCGCGGTGTTCTGCGGCACCAGGCCGTGCTGCGGCTCACCGAGCTCGACACTGATCGAGCCACCCTTCTTGCCCGGCGCACCGCTGGTCTGACCGCTGCTCTTCTTGTCCCCACCGGTGCTGCAGGCGGTGATCGCGAGCGCCGTGCACGCCGCCAGCGCGGTCCAACGCATGGTCTTGGTGAGCCTCATTCAACTGCTCCTCGATTTAGGGGCTTACGAACGAACGGCGCCCCGCCACTCGGTGTGCCGGGCATGGCGAGGGTCGACATCTCAGGGCCGTACCGCACAGTTGGCGAGGTGACCACTGATACGCGCAGAGCAACTATCGATCACCCGACCCCTTCGGTGGAATCGCCGTCACATCTCTTTTCAATTACATGCTCAGACCAAGTCGTGACAATGCTCGGCAAATTCCGCCATATCGCGCCCGGAGGCATTCATTCCGTCTTCCGAATACCGAACAATAAACTCCGGTATTCGATGCTTTACGCAGCGTAATGATCAAAAGAAAATGGCCGACACGACGGTCGGCCGCACGTTTTCGCAGGTCGGTGGCGTAAAAGACGGGAGCGCGCCCTCCGGACGGAGGACGCGCTCTGGACGGCGGGCGGACGGCCCGGTGTCAACTCGATTCGGGCTCCCGCTCGGCCGCGAAGTGGCAGGCCGACTCGTGCCGGGCCGCCCCCTCCAGCCAGGACGGCGGCACCAGCGGCGGCACCTCCAGGGCGCACTTCTCCTGTGCCTTCCAGCACCGGGTGCGGAAGCGGCAGCCCGAGGGCGGGTTGGCCGGCGAGGGCACGTCCCCGGTGAGCACGATCCGGTCGCGCGACTCGCGCGCCACCGGGTCGGGCACCGGCACCGCGGAGAGCAGCGCCTGGGTGTACGGATGGGTGGCGTGGTCGTAGATCTCCGCGTCGGAGCCGATCTCCACCATCTTGCCGAGGTACATCACGCCGACGCGGTCCGAGATGTGACGCACGATCGAGAGGTCGTGGGCGATGAACATGTACGACAGGTTGAACTCGCCCTGGAGCTGCTCCAGCAGGTTGATCACCTGCGCCTGGACGGAGACGTCCAGGGCGGAGACCGGCTCGTCGCAGATGATCACTTCGGGCTTGAGCGCCAGGCCCCGGGCGATGCCGATGCGCTGGCGCTGGCCGCCGGAGAACTGGTGCGGGTACCGGTTGATGTACTCCGGGTTGAGCCCGACCACGTCCAGCAGGTCCTGGACGGCCTTGCGGCGGTCGCCCTTGGGCGCCACCTCGGGGTGGATCTCGAACGGCTCCCCGATGATGTCACCGACCGTCATCCGCGGGTTGAGCGAGGTGTACGGGTCCTGGAACACCATCTGGATGTTGCGGCGCACCGCCTTCAGCCCCGCCCCGGACAGCCGGGAGATCTCCTCGCCCTTGTACCGCACCGAGCCGCCGGTGGCCGGCTCCAGGTTCATCAGCACCTTGGCCAGCGTGGACTTCCCGCAGCCGGACTCGCCGACGATGCCGAGCGTCTCGCCCTGCATCAGGTCGAAGGAGACCCCGTCCACCGCCTTCACCGCGCCGACCTGCTTCTTGAACATCACGCCCTTGGTGAGCGGGAAGTGCTTGACCAGGTCCCGGACCTCCAGGATCGGCTCGCCGCGCGGCACCTCCTGGGCGAAGGCGACCTCCTCCGGCACGATCGCCCCGAGCGCGCTGGCTCCGTGCGCGCCGGCCCCGTCAGCCATGGAGGGTCTCCTTCCAGAAGAAGCAGGCGCTGCCCCGGCCCGGCAGCTCCGTGCCGTCGTCCTCGGTCACGTCGAACAGCGGCGGCACGTCGGTGCGGCAGATCGCCTGGGCCCGCGGGCAGCGCGGGTTGAAGGCGCAGCCGGCCGGGATCCGCAGCAGGTTGGGCGGCAGGCCCTTGATCGCGTACAGCTCCTGGCCCTTCTGGTCCAGGCGCGGGATGGAGTCGAGCAGGCCCCGGGTGTACGGGTGCGCGGGGCGGGCGTAGAGCTCGTGCACCGGGGCGGTCTCCACGATGCGGCCCGCGTACATCACGGCGATCTTGTCCGCGACGTCGGCGACCACGCCGAGGTCGTGGGTGATCAGGATCAGACCCATGTGGTACTCGGCCTGCAGCTCCGCCAGCAGGTCCATCACCTGGGCCTGGACGGTGACGTCCAAGGCGGTGGTGGGCTCGTCGGCGATGATCAGGTCGGGCTCCAGGGCCAGCGCCATGGCGATCATGATGCGCTGGCGCATGCCGCCGGAGAACTGGTGCGGGTAGTCGCCCACCCGCTGCTTGGCGGCGGGGATGCGCACCCGGTCCATCAGCTCGACGGCCTTCTCCTTGGCGTCCTTGCGGGAGGTGCCGTGGTGGGAGCGGAACATCTCGCCGAGCTGGAAGCCGACGGTGAGCACCGGGTTGAGCGATGAGAGCGCGTCCTGGAAGATCATCGCGATCTTCTGCCCGCGGATCTTCCGCCGCTCCTCCCGGCCCATCGTCAGCATGTCCCGGCCGCGGAAGACGATCTCGCCCTTGGGGATGCGGGCCGGCGGCATGTCCAGGATGCCCATGATCGCCTGCGCGGTCACCGACTTGCCCGAGCCGGACTCGCCCAGCACCGCGAGCGTCTCCCCCGCGCGGACGCTGTAGTTGACGCCGTTGACGGCCTTGGCCACTCCCTCGCGGGTCACGAACTCCACGTGCAGGTCCCGGACGTCGAGCAGGGGCCCCTGGTAGGGGGCCTCCCGCCCGGACGTGCCGCTCTCGACAGCTGTAGTCACGGATGCGTCCCCTCGGTCAACGCAGCTTCGGGTCGAGGGCGTCGCGCACCGCGTCGCCCATCATGATGAAGGCCAGCACGGTGATGGAGAGCGCGGCGGCCGGGAAGAACAGCACGAAGGGCGCCGTCCGGATGAACTTCTGGGCCGAGGCGATGTCGATGCCCCAGGAGATCGTCGGGTCCTGCAGACCGATGCCGAGGAAGCTCAGCGTGGCCTCGGTGGCGATGTACCCGCCGAGCGCGATGGTCGCGACCACGATCACCGGGGCCACCGCGTTCGGCAGGATGTGCCGGGACATCAGCCGCCCGGTGCCGGCGCCCAGGGCCCGGCCGGCCATCACGTAGTCGGCCTGCTTGACGGTCAGCACCGCGCCGCGCATGACGCGCGCGATCTGCGTCCAGCCGAGGAACGACAGCGCGATGACCACGCTCCACACCGTGCGGCTGGAGAAGGCGTTCAGCAGCACCAGCGCGCCGAGCAGCAGCGGGATGCCGAAGAAGATGTCGGTGATCCGGGAGAGCACCGCGTCGGTGGCGCCGCCGAAGTAGCCGGCGAACATGCCGCAGAGCCCGCCGAGCAGGGTGACCGTCGCCGTGACGCAGAGGCCGACGGTGATCGAGGCACGGGCGCCGTAGATCACCCGGGCGTAGATGGAGCGGCCCTGGCCGTCGTAGCCGAACCAGCCGGCGCCGAAGAAGTCCGTCCAGTCCGGGCGCTTGAGGAAGTCATTGACCAGGTCGGCCTTGCGCGGGTCGGCGTCGGTGAACGCCCAGGGGAAGATCGCCATCAGGATCAGCAGGATGATCATCACCGTCGAGAGCAGGAAGATCGGCCGGCGCCGAAGGTCCCGCCAGGCATCGCCCCAGAGGCTGCGGGCCGCCTCCCGCTTGGTGACGTCCGCCTCCACCAGGGTTTCCTGCTCGACCGCCATGCCCTGTTCGCCCGCGTAGTCCAGGTGGTCCACGCTGGGCTTGGGGTGCGGCTCGTACGACTCCTCGTCGTGCAGGTCAGGCATAGCGGATCCTCGGGTCCAGGACCGCGTAGAGCAGGTCGACGATCAGGGACGCCACCAGGTAGACGATCACCAGGACGGTCACGATGCCGACCACGGTGGGCCCCTCCTTCTGGTTGATCGCCCGGTACAGCACGTTGCCGATGCCCTGGACGTTGAAGATGCCCTCGGTCACGATCGCGCCGCCCATCAGCGCGCCCAGGTCGGTGCCCAGGAACGTCACCACCGGGATCAGCGAGTTGCGCAGCAGGTGGCGGGAGATGACGGTCCGCCGGGGCAGCCCCTTGGCGACCGCGGTCCGCATGTAGTCGGCCCGCTTGTTCTCCCCGATGGACGTGCGGGTGAGGCGGGCGACGTACGCCAGGGACAGCGAGCCGAGCACGACGGCCGGGAGGATCAGTTGTGAGATGTCGGTGGAGTCCTGCACCGTCGGTGTGACCCAGCCCAGATTGGTCGCGAAGATCGTCTGTGCGATGTAGGCGAGGACGAACACCGGGATCGAGATGACCAGCAGGGTCAGGATCAGCACCACGGTGTCCTCGATGCTCCCGCGCCGCAGGCCGGAGGTCACGCCGAAGAGCAGGCCGAAGATCAGCTCGAAACCGAAGGCCAGCAGCGCCAGCCGGATGGTGACCGGGAAGGCGTCCGCCATGATGTCGGTGACCGAGCGGCCGGTGAAGCTGGTCCCGAAGTCCCCCTGGAAGAGGTTCCCCATGTAGTGCAGGTACTGCTTCCAGAGCGGCTGGTCGAGGTAGTACTTGTGCTTGAGGCTGGCGACCACCGCAGGGTCGGCGGCCTTGTCGCCGAACAGCGCCGAGACGGGGTCGCCCGGCAGCGAGTAGACCATCAGGAAGATCAGAAACGTGGTGCCGAAGAACACCGGGATCATCTGCAGCACCCGCCGCAGCACGTAGCTGCCCATTCGCGCCTCCTTTCCGCGTAACCGGTGCGGCCGGCTTCCGGTGCGGCCGCTGGACCGAGTGGCCGGGCCCCGCCCTCCGTGCGGGGAGGGCGGGGCCGGTCACCGGGGAGGTCAGCCCTTGACCTCGACCTGCGTCCAGGCGGGGTTGCCGAAGGAGTCGAACGTCACGTTCTGGACGTTCGTGGAGTAGCCCGAGTTGGTGCGGTAGTACCAGAGCGGGATCGTCGGCATGTCGCCCTGCAGCACCGCCTCGGCCTGCTGGTAGCCGGTCACCGTGTCGTTCAGGCTGGCCGCCTGGTCGGCCTGGGTGGACAGCTGGTCGAACTGCGGGCTGCTGTAGCCGGTGTCGTTGGAGGCCGCGCCGGTGCGGTACACGTCGGCGAGGAAGTTGGCGTTCAGCGGGTAGTCCTGCACCCAGCCGGTGCGGAACATGCCGTTGATCTGGTGCCCGGTGATCGCCTCCCGGGCGGTCTTGAAGTCGGGCTTCGGGTCGCCCGCGCACTCCACGCCGGTGTTCTGCCGGATGCTGTTGCAGACCGCGTCGACCCACTCCTTGTGGCCGCCGTCCGCGTTGTACGTGATGGTCAGCTTGTTGCCGGGCACCCCTCCGCCCTCGGTGATCAGCTGCTGGGCCTTCTCCTTGTTGAAGGTGCAGAACTCGCCGCAGGTGCCCTGCTTGTAGCCCTCGACGCCCTCCGCCACCCAGGCGCTGGCGGGCTGGCGCGAACCCTGGAGCACCGTCTTGGTGATGGTGTCGCGGTCGATCGCCATCGACAGGCCCTGGCGCACCTTGGCCTTCTGCGGCCCGGCCCAGTCCGCCTGGTACAGCGTGAAGCCGATGTTCTGGATGGCGCCCTGCGGGGCGTCGATCGCCCGGTCCCCGAGGTCCTGCTTGTACGTCGCCAGCGCGGACGGCGGCACCTGGTCGATCACGTCCAGGTTGTTGGACTGCAGGTCCGCGTACGCCGCCTCGGCGGTGGTGTACATCTTGAAGACGATGCCGCCGTTCTTCGGCTTGTCGACGCCCTGGTAGTTCGGGTAGGACTTGGTCACCACCTGCTGGTTGTGGTCCCAACTCACGAACTGGTAGGGGCCGTTGCCCACCGGCTTCTGGCCGTACCCGGCCGGGTCGGAGAAGAAGGCGTCCGGCAGCGGGGAGAAGGCGATGTAGCCGAGCTTGTACTCGAAGTACGAGACCTTGTGGTTCAGCTTGATGGTGAAGTGCGTGTCGTCGACCACGGTGAGGCCGGACATCTTGGTGGTGGCCGGCTGGCCGCTCTCCGGGTGGACGTCCGCGTAGCCCTCGATGTCGGAGAACCAGCTGCTGTTGATCTGGTTGTTGCTGGCGGTCGCGGCCCAGTTCCAGGCGTCGACGAAGTTGCTCGCCTTCACCGGGGTGCCGTCGTGGAAGGTCCAGCCCGACTTCAGCGTGACGTTGAAGGTCTGCGAGTCGGAGGTGTCGATCGACTCGGCCACCTGGTTGCGCAGGGTGGCGTTGCTCGGGTCGTAGTCCACCAGCCCCTTGAAGAGGTTCTGGATGATCCGGCCGCCGCCCGTCTCGTTGGCGTTCGCCGGCTGGAGGGGGTTCTGCGGTTCGCTGCTCTGGTAGCTGAAGGTCTTGCCGGCGTCCGACGAGCCGCCGCTGCTACCTCCGCCGTCGTCGCCGCAGCCGCTGGCGACCAGGACCACGGAGGTTGCGGCGGCGAGGATCCAACGGGCGCGGTGGGCTGCGGGCATGGAGATCCCTCCTCAAGGTGTGTGTCGCATCACACCCCATGAGAAGCGCGGCCCGACGGCGGCGCGAGTCGGATACCCCCGGATGGGTGCCCGCCGGCGCCGCCGTTGACGTGCGCCCCGGCCCGGCCGGCCGGGAACGCCGGAAGGGCCCGCGGTCCGGAGACCGCGGGCCCTTCCGTGGGTGCCGAGGGGATCAGGCCGAGGCGTCGGCCGTCTCCTTCTCCCGGACGTCGGCGAAGTGGCAGGCCGACTGGTGCGCGGCCGGGCCCTTCAGCAGCGACGGCACCGCGAGCAGCGGCTGCTCGGTGGAGCAGCGCTCCTCCACCTTCCAGCAGCGGGTGCGGAAGCGGCAGCCGGACGGCGGGTTGGCCGGCGAGGGGATGTCACCGGTCAGGATGATCCGGTCACGGGTCTCGCGCGCCGACGGGTCCGGCACCGGCACCGCGGAGAGCAGCGCCTGGGTGTACGGGTGCGTGGCGTTGTCGTAGATCTCCTCATCGGTGCCGATCTCGACCATCTTGCCCAGGTACATCACGCCGACGCGGTCGGAGATGTGCCGGACGATGGAGAGGTCGTGCGCGATGAACATGTAGGAGAGCTCGAACTCGCTCTGCAGCTGCTCCAGCAGGTTGATCACCTGCGCCTGGACGGAGACGTCCAGGGCGGAGACCGGCTCGTCGCAGATGATGATCTCGGGCTTGAGCGCGAGACCGCGGGCGATGCCGATGCGCTGGCGCTGGCCGCCGGAGAACTGGTGCGGGTACCGGTTGATGTACTCCGGGTTCAGACCCACGACGTCCAGCAGGTCCTGGACGGCCTTGCGGCGGTCGCCCTTGGGCGCCACCTCGGGGTGGATCTCGAACGGCTCGCCGATGATGTCACCGACGGTCATGCGCGGGTTGAGCGAGGTGTACGGGTCCTGGAACACCATCTGGATGTTGCGGCGGACGGCCTTGAGGGCCGCGCCGGACAGCTTCGAGATGTCCTCGCCCTTGAAGAGCACCTGGCCGGAGGTGGCCCGCTCCAGGTTCATCAGCACCTTGGCCAGCGTGGACTTGCCACAGCCGGACTCGCCGACGATGCCGAGCGTCTCGCCCTTCATCAGGTCGAACGAGATGCCGTCGACCGCCTTGACCGCGCCGACCTGCTTCTTGAAGAGGATGCCCTGGGTCAGCGGGTAGTGCTTGACCAGGTCCTTGACCTCCAGGATGGGCTCAGCCATGGAGGGTCTCCTTCCAGAGGTGGCACGCGCTGCGGCGGCCGGTGAGCTCCTTGCCGTCCTTGTCGGTCACCTGGTGCAGCGTCGGGATCTCCGTGCGGCACAGGTCGGTGGCGACGTCACAGCGGGGGTTGAACGCGCAGCCGGCCGGGACCTTCAGCAGGTTCGGGGGCAGGCCCTTGATCGCGTACAGCTCCTGGCCCTTCTGGTCCAGGCGCGGGATGGAGCGGAGCAGGCCCTTGGTGTACGGGTGCGCCGGGTTGGAGTACAGCTCGTGCACCGGCGCGGTCTCGACGATACGGCCGGCGTACATCACGGCGATCTTGTCCGCGACGTCGGCGACCACGCCGAGGTCGTGGGTGATCAGGATCAGACCCATGTTGTACTCGGCCTGGAGCTCCGCCAGCAGGTCCATCACCTGGGCCTGGACGGTGACGTCCAGGGCGGTGGTGGGCTCGTCGGCGATGATCAGGTCGGGCTCCATGGAGAGCGCCATGGCGATCATGATGCGCTGGCGCATACCGCCGGAGAACTGGTGCGGGTAGTCACCCACACGCTGCCGGGCGGCGGGGATACGCACCCGCTCCATCAGCTCGATGGCCTTCTCCCGGGCCTCCTTGCGGGAGGCGCCGCGGTGCACCCGGAACATCTCGCCGAGCTGCGCGCCGACGGTCATCACGGGGTTCAGCGAGGAGAGCGCGTCCTGGAAGATCATGGCGATCTTCTGGCCGCGGATCTGCCGGCGCTGTTCCTCCTTCATGGCGAGCATGTCCTCGCCGCGGAAGAGGATCTGGCCCTGGCTGATCTTGCCGGGGGGCATGTCGAGGATGCCCATGATGGTCTGGGCCGTCACCGACTTGCCGGAGCCGGACTCACCCAGCACCGCCAGGGTCTCACCGGCGGCAACCGAGTAGTTGACGCCGTTCACGGCCTTGGCCACGCCGTCCCGGGTGTGGAACTCCACGTGGAGGTCACGGACCTCCAGCAGCGGAGTGCCCACCTCGAGGCGGCTGCTCTTGCTGTTCTTCTCGATCACGGTGGTCATCGGGTCGTCACCTCTTCTCTCAGCGGAGCTTCGGGTCG
Organism: Kitasatospora sp. NPDC004240; assembly: GCF_053603215.1. Taxonomy (NCBI): domain Bacteria; kingdom Bacillati; phylum Actinomycetota; class Actinomycetes; order Kitasatosporales; family Streptomycetaceae; genus Kitasatospora; species Kitasatospora sp. NPDC004240. The sequence continues at coordinate 17,465 of NZ_JBSGFD010000082.1, forward strand.
AGGGCGTCGCGCACCGCGTCGCCGAGCATGATGAAGGCCAGCACGGTGACGCTCAGGACCCCGGCGGGGAAGAGCAGCACGTGCGGGGCCACCAGGAAGCGGGGCTGGGCGTCCGAGATCATCAGACCCCAGGAGATCTCCGGCGACTGGACGCCGATGCCCAGGTAGGACAGGGCCGCCTCGGCGCCGATGTAGACGCCCAGGCTGATCGCCGCCACGACGATGACCGGCGCGATGGCGTTCGGCAGGATGTGCCGGAAGGTGATCCGGCCCGCGCCGGCGCCCAGGGCGCGGGCGGCCATCACGTAGTCGTTGTTCTTGTTGGCCAGCACCGAGGCGCGCATGATGCGGAAGATCTGCGGCCAGCCGAGGACCGACATCACCAGCGCGACGCTGTAGGCGTTACCGGCCCACGGGAGCATCGACATGATCAGCATGCCGCCGAGCAGCAGCGGGATCGAGAAGAAGATCTCGGTGAAGCGCGACAGGACGCTGTCGAGGATGCCGCCCTTCCAGCCGGCCAGCAGGCCGAGGAGGGCGCCGACGACGGTGACCAGCACCGTGGTCAGCACACCGACGATGATCGAGTTGCGGGCGCCCCACACCGTACGGGTGTAGATGTCGCAGCCCTGGACGTCGAAGCCGAACCAGTGCTCGGCGCTCGGACGCTCCAGCGAGTTGGACAGGTCGCACGCGTTGCCGTCGAAGGGGCTGCCGCTGGTGAACCAGCCCGGGACCGCGGAGATGACCAGCAGGCAGAACACCAGCACGGCACCGATGATGAAGACCGGGTTGCGGCGCAGGTCGCGCACCGCGTCCGACCAGAGGCTGGCGACGCGCTCCGGCTTCTGCTCCTTGGCCGGGGCCGCCTTCGGCCGGTTGTCGTCGGACGGGGCCTCGGCGCCCTTGGTGATGGTGTCACTCATAGCGAATCCTCGGGTCGAGCACGGCGTACAGCAGGTCCACGAGCAGGGTGGTGATCAGGTAGATCAGCACCAGCAGCGTGACCACTCCGACGATCACGGTGCCCTGCTTCTCGTACACGGCCTTGGCGAGCATGCCGCCGATGCCGTGCATGTTGAAGATCTTCTCGGTGATGACCGCGCCGCCCATCAGGCCGCCGAGGTCGGCGCCGAGGAAGGTGACGATCGGGATCAGCGCGTTGCGCAGTGCGTGACGGCCGATCACCCGACGGCGCTTCAGACCCTTGGCGACCGCGGTGCGGACGTAGTCCGCGCGCATGGTCTCCATCAGGCTGGTACGGGTCAGGCGGGCGACGTACGCGAGCGACGTCGAGGCCAGGACGAAGGCCGGCAGCAGGTACGCCCGGATCCCGTCTTCCTCCCTGAACGAGACCGTGAAGAGCTCGATGCCGTACTCGTTCTTCAGCTGGACGCCGAGCACCAGCTGAAGCACGAAGCCGGTGACGAAGACCGGGATCGAGATGACGAACAGGGTGCTGATCAGGACCAGCTGGTCCAGGAACTTGCCCTTGCGCAGGGCCGCCATGACGCCCGCCAGGACGCCGATGATCGCCTCGATGACGAAGGCGACCAGGGCGAGGTTCACGGTGTAGGGGAACGCTTCGCTGATCATGTCGCTGACCGCACGACCGGTCAGGCTCTCTCCCAGGTCGCCCTGGAAGACACCCGTGATGTAGTTCCAGTACTGAACGAGGAACGGCTCGCTCAGGTGGTACTTCGCGCGGATCATCTCCGCCACGACCGGATCGGCGCGCTTCTCGCCGGCCAGCGCCTGCACCGGGTCACCGGGCAGCTTGAAGACCAGCCAGTAGATCAGGAACGTCGCACCGAGCAGCACAGGGATCGCCTGTATCAGTCGGCGGATGACATAGCGGCCCATCAGACCTCCATACTTTCGGACAAGGAAGGGAGGCGGGAGGAGCCGGACTGTGGTCCGGTCCACCCGCCCCCGTTCGTCTGACTTACGATCAGGCCAGCTCGACCTCGGCCAGGTTCATACGACCCTGGGCGTCGGTGTCGAAGTTCTTGATCTTCTTGCTGTACGCGGCGGAGGACATGTAGCTGTACACCGGGATGTACGGCAGGTCCTTGATCAGGATGTCGTCGGCCTGCTGGTAGAGCTTGGTGCCCTCCTCAGCGGTCTTCGCCTGGTCGGCCTGGTTCAGGAGGGTCTCGAACTCCTCGTTGACGTAACCGCCGTAGTTCGAGCCGTTCTCGATGGCGACCTTGGAGAAGATCGGGCGCAGGTAGTTCTCGGCGGACGGGTAGTCCATCGACCAGGCCATGCGGAAGGCGCCGGAGTACTGCTTGTCGCCCAGCGCGTCCAGGATCTTGCCGAACTTCTCGAACGGCTTGAAGGTGACCTCGACGCCCAGGTTCTTCTTCAGCTGGTTGCCGACGGCCTCGATCCAGTCCTTGTGGCCGCCATCGGCGTTGTAGCCCAGCTCGATGGTGTTGTTCGGGACACCGCCGGCCGTGGTGAAGAGCTCCTTGGCCTTGGCCGGGTCGTACTTCGCCGCGTCGCCCATGGCGCCCTTGCGGTAACCCGGGATGAGCGGGTTGATGAAGTCGTCGGCCGGGACGCGGCTGCCCGAGAAGATGGTCTTGGTGATCGCCTCGCGGTCGATCGCCATCGAGATCGCCTTGCGGATCTCCGGCTTGCCGTAGGAGGCCGGGTTGGTGGCGATCGGGAAGCCGATGTAGCCGACGCCGGACTCCGGCTTGTAGATGTAGCGGTCGCCGAACTCGCCCTTGACGGTCGACAGGGCCGAGATCGGGAGCTTGTCCGTGGCCTGGATGTTGTCGGCGCGCAGGTCGTTGTACGCGGTGTCCAGGTTGTCGTAGATCTTGAAGGTGACGCCGTCGAGCTTGGCGCGGGTGTCCGCGGCCGGGAACTTCTCGTAGCGCTTGACCTTGATCTGCTTGTTGTGCTCCCAGGCGCCGTCCATCTCGAACGGGCCGTTGCCGATCGGCTTGTCACCGAAGGCCTTGGGGTCGGTGAAGAACGCCTGCGGCAGCGGGTAGAACGGGTTGTACCCGAGCATGGTCTTGAACTGCGAGAACGGGGCCTTCAGGGTGACGGTGAAGGTCTTCTCGTCGACGACCTTCAGACCCTTGAGCTCCTTGGCGGCCGGGGTCTTGCCCTTGCCGGGAGCCAGCTCCTCGGAGCCCTCGATCTTGTCGTAGAAGGGCAGGCCCTCCTGCGCGTTGTCCTGGTTGGCGCCGTAGTTCCAGGCGTCCACGAAGGACTTGGCGGTGACCTTCTCGCCGTTGTGGAAGGTGTAGCCGTCCTTCAGCTTGATCGTCCAGACCTTGCTGTCGGGGGACTCGATGGACTCGGCGACGCGCAGGACCGGGGCGTTGGTCTTGCGGTCGTAGTCGACCAGGCCGACGAACACGGCGTTGAGGACCTCGGTGCCCTCGGACTCCGCGGTGTTCTGCGGAACCAGACCGTGCTGCGGCTCGCCGAGCTGAACGGCGATCGTGCCGCCGGTCTTGGCGCTGCCGCTGCTGCCGCTGTCACTGCTCTTGGAGCTGGTGCTGCAGGCGGTCGCCGCGAGGGCGATCGCGGTCGCCGCGACGATCCACTTGGTCTGGGTTGCACCGCGCATGGGGGATGCCTCCTGAATTCGACTTCCGACGAGGAGAGCACGACGGTCCGGCGGGGGCCGATTCCGAAGTGCCGTCCGCGCTCGTGGTTTCGGCGCGCACCCCTGCGCGTTCACCCTTGACCCGAGCCTGACTGCACCCACTATGTGTCACGCACGGACACGAAAGTGACCAATGCCGATCTCAATTAGGTCACATGAACGGTCGGTAAGTTTCGAAAATCGGACATATGAGACATACTCAGACAGGCATTAAACGGACAGTCGTCATGAATGACGGACTGTCACGTTCGCTCAGCGGACACCTGACCGTGGTAAGCGCTATTCCGTTTATACGCGCGTCGACAACGTTGAGTAGTTGAAAAAGTTCGCCCCCCTCTCCATCGGAAAGGGGGGCGGACTTTTTCGGCCAAGCGCCTACAAGGGCGCCGGATCGAAGTGTCAGACCTTCTTGGCGCGCGAGGCCGTACGGCCACGGTCCTTCTGGTCCAGGACGACCTTACGGATGCGAACAGTCTCCGGGGTCACCTCGATGCACTCGTCCTCGCGGCAGAACTCCAGCGACTGCTCCAGCGAGAGCTTGCGCGGCGGGACGATCGACTCGGCCACGTCCGCGTTCGAGGACCGCATGTTGGTGAGCTTCTTCTCCTTGGTGATGTTCACGTCCATGTCGTCGGAGCGCGAGTTCTCACCGACGATCATGCCCTCGTACACCTCGGTGCCCGGCTCGCAGAAGAGCACGCCGCGCTCCTGGAGGTTGGTCATCGCGAAGGCGGTGACCACGCCGGCCCGGTCGGCCACCAGCGAGCCGTTGTTGCGGGTCGTCAGGGCGCCGAACCACGGCTCGTGGCCCTCGTGGATCGAGTGCGCGATGCCGGTGCCGCGGGTGTTGGTCAGGAACTCCGTACGGAAGCCGATGAGGCCGCGGGACGGCACCACGAACTCCATGCGGACCCAGCCCGAGCCGTGGTTGGACATGTTGTCCATCCGGCCCTTGCGGATGCCCATGAGCTGGGTGACGGCACCCATGTGCTCCTCGGGCACGTCCACCGTGAGGCGCTCGACCGGCTCGTGGGTCTTGCCGTTGACCTCCTTGGTGACCACCTGCGGCTTGCCGACGGTCAGCTCGAAGCCCTCGCGGCGCATGGTCTCGATCAGGATGGCCAGCGCCAGCTCACCGCGGCCCTGCACCTCCCAGGCGTCCGGGCGCTCGGTGTCCAGGACGCGCAGCGAGACGTTACCGATCAGCTCGCGGTCCAGGCGGTCCTTCACCTGGCGGGCGGTGACCTTGCGGTCCACCTTGCCGGCGGCCTTGGCGTCCGCGCCCTTGCCGCTGCCGCCGCGGCCGACCAGCGGCGAGGTGTTGGTGCCGATGGTCATCGAGATCGCCGGCTCGTCGACGGTGATCAGCGGCAGCGCGATCGGGTTCTCGGTGTCGGCCAGGGTCTCGCCGATCATGATCTCCGAGATGCCGGCGACGGCGCAGATGTCACCGGGGCCCGCCACCTCGGCCGGCTTGCGGGTGAGCGCCTCGGTCATCAGCAGCTCGCTGATGCGGACGTTGGAGATGGTGCCGTCGCGCTTGATCCAGGCCACGGTCTGGCCCTTGCGCAGCTCGCCCTGCTCGACGCGCAGCAGCGCGATGCGGCCGAGGAAGTTGTCGGCGTCCAGGTTGGTGACGTGCGCCTGCAGCGGGGCGGCCTCGTCGTAGGTCGGGGCCGGGACGTGCTCCAGGATGGTGGAGAAGAACGGCTCCAGGCTGGTGGAGTCGGCCGGGACGGTGCCGTTCTCCGGCTTGGTCAGCGAGGCGACGCCGTCACGGGCACAGGCGTAGACGATCGGGAACTCGATCTGGTCCTCGTCCGCGTCCAGGTCCAGGAACAGGTCGTAGGTCTCGTTGATGACCTCGTCGATCCGGGCGTCCGGGCGGTCCGTCTTGTTGATGCACAGGATGACGGGCAGGCGGGCGGTCAGCGCCTTGCGCAGCACGAAGCGGGTCTGCGGGAGCGGGCCCTCGGAGGCGTCCACGAGCAGCACGACCGCGTCCACCATCGACAGACCGCGCTCGACCTCGCCACCGAAGTCGGCGTGGCCCGGGGTGTCGATGATGTTGATGGTGATCGGCGCGCCACCGTCCTTGGGGTGGTACTTGACCGCGGTGTTCTTCGCGAGAATGGTGATGCCCTTCTCGCGCTCCAGGTCGTTCGAGTCCATCATGCGGTCGTCGAGCTGCTGGTGGGCGGCGAAGGCGCCGGCCTGCTTCAGCATGGCGTCGACCAGGGTGGTCTTGCCGTGGTCGACGTGGGCGACGATGGCGACGTTACGGATGTCGTTGCGCGTGGGCATGCCTAGCTGATTCTCCCGGAATCGTGGGTTTCGGCGCCCGGCCGCGGCGGTGACGATCAGCGGCTCTGCCGCGTGGCCGACCGGCGATCTCTGTTGATCACCGACGCCCGTTCCGTCTGCTACTTCCGGTCCACCCGCCGGGCAGGACATGCCACGGCTTCCTCCTATCGTACGGGGAACCACCCAGGTGGGCCGAAACGAGCAGGTGGAGCGGGATCAAGATCACAGGTGGATCACGCGTCCGTCCCCCCGGCGGCCGCCCGGAGGGGGCGACGCTCCGTCCACGAGCGGCTCACTCCCGCAGGAAGCCCACGTCCTGGTACCGCGGCCAGCCCGGCCCCCACAGGCCCTCCCCCGCCACGCCCGCCCGGAGCGCGGTCAGCTCGGGCCGGACGTGGAGCGGCACCGAGTGGGCGAGCTGCCAGATACGGGCGTCGGTCTCGTCGAGCAGGCGCCGCTGCTTCGCCGGGTCGAGTTCGGCGGCGGCCCGGTCGAAGAGCCGGTCGATCTCGTCGGTGCCGGTGCGCGCGTGGTTGGAGCCGGTCTGCGGGGTGCCGTCCGGGCCGGGGACGGGCTTGGCGTAGACGGCGCGCTGCCCGCCGGCCGGGTAGGGACCGGTGGGCCAGGAGAAGAGCGCGAGGTCCCAGTCGCCGGCCGGCAGCCGCTCCCGCAGGAAGGCGTCCGCCGCCACCTCGCTCGGCCGCACGGTGATGCCCGCCTCGGCGAGGTTCGCGGTGAGGGCGTCGGCGGTGCGGCGGGCGATGGCCGAACCGGCCGGCAGCAGCAGGGTGAGGGTCACCTCGCGGCGCTCGCCGGCGGGACCGGCCGTCCCGCTGTTGTCGTGGTAGCCCTCCTGGTCGGGTGCGAGCAGGTGGTGGCCGGGCACGGCGGCGGGCAGGCCGAGCGGGCCGAGGGCGGCCTCGGCGATCCGGCGCCGGTCGACGGCGGCCGCGACGGCCCGGCGCAGGGCGGGGTCGTCGAGCGGGGCCCGGCCGCCGTTCAGGGTGAGCTGGGTGAGCGCGGGCGCGCCGCCGCGGTGCAGGACGACGCCGGGCAGGGACTCGGCCCGCCGCAGGGCGGCCCCGGACTCCTCGGGGGTGGTGGCCCGGTCGACGGCGGCGGTGAGCGGGGCGATGTCGAGGCGGTCCTGTTCCAGCGCGTCCGTACGCCATCCGTCGGGGGTGCGCAGGAACTCGATCCGGTCGGCCTTGGCCGGGTCGCCCCACCAGAGCGGGTTGCGGGTGAGGGTGACGCGGCCGCCCTCGGCGTCGTGGCCGGCCAGGACGAAGGGCCCGGCCGTGAGGTGGGTGCCGAAGGTGAGCGGCTGCCCGAAGGCCGCGGCGGTGGCGGTCTCCGCGGCGGGGTAGAGCGGGCTGAACAGGCCCCGCCAGTCGGCGTACGGCTGCCGGAAGGTGACCTTGACCTCGTGCGGGCCGTCGCCCCGGGTGATCGAGTCGATCGCCGCGTACCCGGCCGGGCGGGTGCTGGCGTAGGCGGGGTCGAGGCCGGAGAGGGCGGCCCGCTGGGCGGCGAAGTCGGCCACCGAGAGCGGGGTGCCGTCACTCCAGACGGCCCGGGGGTTGAGCCGGTAGGTCACCACCTGGGGCGTACGGCCGGGCGGGGTGGACTCGGCGGCGGTCAGGTAGTCGGGGTCGGCGACCGGGCGGGCGTGCGCGTCGGGGCGGAACAGCGAGGGGTACAGCGCGTGGGCGATGAGCGCCGAGTCGGCGCCCGCCTCGGGCCGGTAGACGTTGAGGGTGGCCGGTACGGCGTCGACGGCCCAGCGCAGGGTGCCGCCGTCGCGCAGGGCGGCCCGGTCGATCCGGGGGGCCTCGGAGGTCGGGACGGGCCGGGGCACCGCGGCCGGGCCGGCCGAGCAGGCGGCCGTGGTGAGGGCGAGGAGCAGGGCTGCGGTCAGCCGGCGGGCGCGCATGGCGGCCATGGAACGCCGCGCCGGCGCGGGCGGCGCCGCCGACACGGCGGGCCGGGGGCGACTGCACCCGGACGGCCGATCGGGGCGTCCGGGTGGTCAGAGGCCCAGCTCGAACCAGACGATCTTGCCCTTGGGCGTGCGGCGGGTGCCCCAGCGCTCGGCGAGCAGGCTGACCAGCTGCAGGCCCCGGCCGCCCTCGTCGGTCTCCCGGGCACGGCGCTGGCGGGGCTGGGCGTAACCGTCGTCCCAGACCTCGCAGACCATGGTGCGGTCGCGCAGCAGCCGTAGCCGGATCTCGCCGCGGCCGTGCCGCAGGGCGTTGGTGACCAGCTCGCTGACCAGCAGCTCGGTGGTGTCGACCAGCTCGTCCAGGCCGCGGGCGAGCAGCCAGCTGCAGGCCTGTTCGCGGGCCTTGGCGACCGAGGTGGGCTCCGGCGGCAGCCGCCAGTCGCCGACGGAGTCCTCGGGGAAGGCGTGCACCTTGGCCATCAGCAGGGCGATGTCGTCCTCGCCGTGGTGCGGGTTGAGCTCGCCGAGGACGTGGTCGCAGAGGCTCTCCAGACCCTTGTCGTCGGCGGAGAGGGCCGAGCGCAGGGCGCGCAGCCCCTCGTCCAGCTGGTGTTTGCGGGACTCGACCAGGCCGTCGGTGAACAGGCCGAGCACGGCGCCGTCCGGGAGGGTCAGCTCGACCTCCTCGAAGGGCTCGCCGCCGACGCCGAGCGGCAGCCCGGGCGGTACGTCCAGCATCCGGGCCGGCTCGCCGGGGCTGAGCAGGACCGGCGGCAGGTGGCCGGCGTTGGCGAACACGCAGCGCCGGGTGACGGCGTCGTACACGGCGTAGACGCAGGTCGCCAGGTAGACCTCGCGGGCCTCCTCGTCGGCGGAGGAGGTCAGTCGGCCGTACGGGGCCGAGGCGCCGACCGGCGCGGAGTCGCCGAGGCCGCGGGCGATCTCGTCGAGGGCGGAGAGCACCTCGGCGGGGTCGAGGTCGAGCATGGCGAGGGTGCGGACGGCGGTGCGCAGCTGGCCCATGGCGACGGCGGCGCGCAGGCCGCGGCCCATCACGTCGCCGATGACCAGGGCGGTGCGGTTGCCGGGCAGCGGGATGACGTCGAACCAGTCGCCGCCGACCTCGGTGTTGTTGTTGCTGGGCAGGTAGCGGCAGGCGATCTCCAGGCCGCTGGCGGCCGGGTTGCCCGGGGGCAGCAGGCTGCGCTGGAGGATCAGCGCGCGCTCGTGCTCGCGGCGGTAGAGCCGGGCGTTGTCGATGCAGACGGCGGCGCGGGCGACGAGCTCCTCGGCGATCGCGACGTCCCGGGCGTCGAAGGGCTCGCTGCCGATCGCGCGGGAGAGCTGGACCAGGCCGAGCACCTGGTTGCGGGCGACCAGCGGGACGATCAGCGTGGAGCGCAGCAGCGGATCGGGCCCGGGGTCGGGGACGACGCTGCGTCCGGTGCGCAGCGCGCGGGCGTGCGGGGAGCGGCGCGGGTAACAGAGGGTGCCGCCGGCCTCGGCGATCGGCAGGCCGGTGACCGGGCCGAGCACCGAGGAGGCGCCGCCGACGACGCTGGAGACGGCGACCCGGCGCAGCTCACCGCTGCCGTCGGTGAGCACGCCGTCGCCGAGCCGGCCGGTGCTGGGGACGGACTCGCCGCTCAGCAGGGCGGTGTACAGGTCGACGGTGGCGAGGTCGCAGAACGGCGGGACGACGACGTCCAGGAGCTCCTTGGCGGTGGTCTCCAGGTCGAGGGTGGAGCCGATGTGGGCGCTGGCCTCGTTCAGCAGGGCGAGGTTGCGCCGGACGCCGTCGGCCTCGCGCTCGGCGACGTGCCGGCTGGTGACGTCGGAGACCTGGCCGGCCACGCCCATCGGCTGGCCGGCGGCGCCGTTGAGGCGGTAGAGCGAGACGGCCCAGAGCCGGTTGCCCTCGCGGGTCGGGACGGCGGAGTGGAAGCGCAGGTCGAAGACCGGCTCGCCGCTGTCGAGGACCTTGCGCAGCGCGGCGGTCAGGCGGTCGGCCTCGGAGGCCGGGAAGAGGTCGTGCGGGGTGAGCCCCTCCAGGTCGCCGGGGGCGAGGCCGACCTGGGAGGCGAAGGCGTCGTTGACCCGCTGCAGCCGCAGCCGGTCGTCGAACAGGATGAAGCCGGTCGGGGTCTGCCCGAAGACGGCCTCGGAGGCGGCGAGGTCGGTCTCCACGCGGCGCAGCCGGCCGAGGTCGACGGCCAGGCAGGTGGCGCCGGCGGTGGGCAGCGCGCTGTCGGGCATCAGGTACAGCTCGGCGAGGCTCTCGGCGCCGGAGGCGTCCCGGTACGGGGCGGTGCCCACCCACTCCTCGCCGCCGAGGATACGCTCCAGCCGGGCCCGGCCGCGCTGCCACAGCTCGCGGGGGACGAAGGTGGTGATCGGGTCGGCGCCGACCGCCTCGGAGGCGGGCAGGCCGAAGAACTCGGCGGCGCGGTCGCTCCACTGGCTGATCCGGCCGTCGGGGCCGATCGCGAAGGTGGCGACGCGGATGTAGTCGTAGATCGACCCGGGGTCGCCGTGGCCCCATTGGTGGGCGCCGGCGCTCGGACGGGCGGCGCGGCCCTGGCCCACGGAGGTGACCGGCCCGGCGGGGTGGGCCCGCGCGGCGGCGCGCGCCGGACCCGCGGGGTGGGCGGCGTGGGGCGCGGGCAGCGGTTGGGCGCCGGACTGCCCGGGGACAGCGGCATGACCGCTGCTGCTCGGCGCGCTCCGCGCCGGGGTGTTGTTCAACGGACCGACCCCTCCAACCCGCGACCGTCCGGATGTCGAGAAGACCGAGTATTCATCATCGAGGGGTACGTTCACACGCCCTCAACATCACAACATCAGATCGGGCGAAGGTTTTTGTCCTACCGCCCGCGCAACCACAATGCCACGCTCGCGCCCCCTTCCGGAGAGTGCGCCCCTGCGGCTCAGGGTTCGTCGGGCTCATTACCCGGCAGCGCCTGTTCGAACCAGACGACCTTGCCCATGCCCTCGGCCCGGGCGCCCCACCGCAGGGCGAGCCGGCGGACGAGCTCCAGACCCCGTCCGCCCTCGTCGGCCTCGGCCGCGTGCCGCTCCCGCGGCGGGTCCGGCAGCGGGTCGGAGATCTCGACCAGCAGGGTGTCGCCGAGCGTGAGCCGGACCCCGATCGGCGCGCTGGCGTAGCGGACGGAGTTGGTGACCAGCTCGCTGACGAGCAGCTCGGCGATGTCGGTCAGCTCCTCCACGCCCCACTCGGCCAGCGTGCCGCGGACCAGTCGGCGGGCCCGGGAGACCGCGGTGGGCTCGGCGGGCAGGGTCCAGCCGGCCGTGGGGGTGCCGGACTGGCCGTGGCCCAGCCGGGCCAGCAGCAGCGCCACGTCGTCGGGCTCGCGGCCCTGCTCCATGGTGTCCAGCACCGCCTCGCAGGCCTGCTGGATGGAGGCGTACGGCTGCTCCAGCACCGTGAGCAGCCGGCCGAGGCCCACGTCGAGGTCCTTGTCCCGGGACTCCACCAGCCCGTCGGTGCACAGCGCGAGCAGGCTGCCCTCGGGGATCTTCAGCTCGACCGCCTCGAACGGGACGCCGCCCACGCCCAGCGGGGCGCCGGAGGGCAGGTCGAGGATCCTGCCCGTGCCGCCGGGCAGCGGGCTGCCGGTCCGGGTGGGCTCCTCGGACTCCTCGGCGGGCACCACCAGCACCGGCGGGATGTGCCCGGCCTTGGAGACGGTCAGCCTGGCGGTCGCCGGGTCGAAGACCGCGTACACGCAGGTGGCCAGCAGCGCCTCGTCCGGGCCCTGGGCGAGGTCGTCGGCCAGCTCGTGGACGTGCCGCAGCAGCACGTCCGGCGGCAGGTCGAGGGCGGCCAGGACGCGGACGGCGGTGCGCAGCCGGCCCATGGTGGCGGCGGCCCGCAGGCCGTGGCCCATCACGTCGCCGACCACCAGGGCGGTCCGGTCGCCGGGCAGCGGGATGACGTCGAACCAGTCGCCGCCGACCTCGGTGCCGCTGCTGCCCGGCACGTACCGGTAGGCGACCTCGACGCCGGTCGGCTGCGGCACCTGCTGCGGCAGCAGGGTGCGCTGGAGGGTGAGCGCGGCGGTGCGCTCGCGGGCGTACAGCCGGGCGTTGTCCAGCGAGCTGCCGGCCCGGTCGGCGAGCTCCACGGTGAACGCCAGGTCGTCCCGGTCGAAGCCCTCCCGGTAGCCGGCCCGGCTGACCAGCAGCAGGCCGATCACGATGCCCCGGGCGCGCAGCGGCACCACCAGCATCGAGTGCACGCCCAGGTCGTGGGCGGCCTGCATCTTGGGGTCGCCCGGGTACGTGACGTCGCCCAGCTCGTCCGCGCCGGACAGCAGCTCGGGCACACCGGTGCGCAGTACCCGGCCGCAGGCGGAGTCCTCGGCGAAGGTGATCCGGGCGCCGCGGCGCAGCATCACCTCCACCTCGGGGCCGTCCTGGACGGAGGCGGTGCCCAGCTGGAGCAGCGAGGTGCGCCGGTCGTGGCCGTGCCGGGGCAGGTCGTCGCCGTGCGCGACGGCCTGGAGCAGGATCACCGCGGAGTGGTCGGTGAGCCGGGGGACGACCGCCCCGGCCAGCTCCTGGGCGATCCGGGAGGCGTCCAGCAGGTCGCCGACCCGGGAGCCGAACTCGTTGAGCAGGGACAGCCGGCGCCGGGCGTGCTCGACCTTGGCCACCGCCCGGTAGCGCTCGGTCACGTCCATCACCGTGCCGGAGATGCCGAGCACCCGGCCGGAGCGGTCGGTCATCCGGCTGTAGGAGATCGAGCGGTAGCCGGAGCGGGCGGTGACCGGGGAGGCGAGGGTGACGTCGATGACCGGCTCGCCGGTGGCCAGCACCTGGCGCTGGATGGCGGTGATCTCGTCGGCGGCGCGCTCGGACAGGGTCTCGCCGACCTTGCGGCCGACGTGGTCCTCGGCGGCGACGCCGTTCATCTCGGCGAGGGTGTGGTTGACGGCGGTGTAGCGCAGGTCGGTGTCGAGGATGGCGATGCCCAGCGGGGACTGCTCGAACAGCGCGTCCCGGACCGCGAGGTCCCGCTCGACGGCCTCCAGGGCGCGTGCCTCGGCCATGTTGACCTGGAGGAACGGGGTGCCGTCGCCGTCCACCAGCAGGGAGATCCGGGCGTCGACGCCGACCGGGACGCCGTCCCGGTGGCGCAGCTCGGTGGAGCCGGACCAGCGGCCGTGGCGCAGGGTGTCCTGGATCGCGGCCCGGACCCGGGCGATCTGCGCCTCGTCCTCGATCAGCTCCTCGATCACCCGGCCGACCAGCAGCTCGTTCGGCCAGCCGAGCAGTTCCTCGGCGGCCGGGCTCCACAGCACCACCCGGCCGGCGGTGTCCAGGATGGCGATGGCGACCTTGACGATGTCGAACAGGCTGCCCTCGAAGGGCCGCTCACCGGGCGCGCCGGCCCCCGCGAGCCCGCTGCCCGGGAACGGCGCGCCCGGGCGGCTGCGGACGGTGGCCCTGGCCACCGTGTCCGGGACGACCAGCGAGGGCGCCGGCCGCGGGCCGGGCGGCGGTTCGAAGGCGTGGACCGGATGGGCCTGACGGGCCTGGTGCGCCGGCCGGGTGCCGGGGGTGGGGGGCCGGCCGGGCAGGCCACTGCCGGGGGCGACCGGCGGTTCCTGGCCGGCGGCCTGACGCCGGGCCCCTCCGGTGGACGGCTGCGCCGGACGCGCGCCACGACGCAACCGCGCGCGGGCCGCGGCACTCCCGCCGGCGCCCGTACGCCGCGCTCCCCCGCCACCGTTACCGGTACTCGACACCGACGGGGCCTCCGGCTCTGGTCGGGATCGGCGTCGCCGGCTGGGGGCGGCTCACCGATGGTGACGAATAGTGCCGAAAAGCGACATACCCAGCAGAACCCAGGCTATCCCGGCCGACCGGATCGTCTTTTCCGATTGGTCTACCCGTGGTCACGCGCCTGTGGCCGGGCCGCCACCGGGGGGTCACGCGTCCGTGGCCGGCCTCCGTCGGGGCCGGATCAGCCCGCGGTGAGCAGCGGGACGACGTGCGGCAACACCTCGCGGTCGTGGTCCAGCCAGTCGAGCCCCGCGAGCTCCTCCGGGGCCAGCCAGCGCAGCTCGGAGTGGTCCTCCAGCGGGCGCGGCTCGCCGGAGAGCAGCTCCGCCGCCCAGAACCGCAGCTCCAGGCCGGGCCGGACGTCCCACGCGCCGGGCAGCCGTTCCAGCGCCTTCGCGCGCACGCCCAGCTCCTCCAGCAGCTCACGCTCCAGCGCCTGCTCCTCGGTCTCACCGGGCTCGGTCTTGCCGCCCGGGAACTCCCAGCGGCCGGCCACCTCGGGCGGCGCGCTACGGCGGGCGGCCAGCACCCGGCCCCGGTGGATGAGTGCCCCGCCGACGACGATCCGGTTCTCCATGCCCCCGACCCTAGGGCCTGCCGGCCGGGCGCCCGCGCGCTTCACGGCCCGTCCGCCGGACGCCCGTCCGCCTCGACCCAGTAGAGCTGCTTGTGGCCGCGCGCCTCGAACTCGGCCGCCAGCGCCTCGGCCTCCTCCCGCCCGAGGCCCCCCGACACCTCGAAGCGGTTGCCGTTGTCGTCCTGCCGCATCACCCGGAACGTCCCCATGCGGCGAGCGTAGCCCGGCCCGCGTGGGGGTCGGGCCGGGCTACGCGGTGGCCGACGCTACGCCCCCTCCGCTACCGGCGCGTACGGGCGCGGTTAACGGCGCGTAAGACCCCGGCCCCCGGCCGTCACGCCGGGGGCGTGCGGGGCGCGGGGGCCGGGAGGGGCGGACGGGGTGTGGACGGGGCGGACGGGGTGTGGGCGGGGCGCGCGGGACGTGGACAGGCGTGCAGGGCGCGGACGGCGTGTGCGGGGCGCGGGGCTCAGACCTGGCTGGTCTCCGCCTGCTGGCCGGTGGAGAGGCCGAGGGCCGTTCGGGCCTCCACCGCCGCGGAGCTGGACCTGGCGGTCAGCCGCTTCGCCTTGCGCAGCTCCTTCTCCAGCGTGGCGGTGTCGGCGGCGCGGCCCGCGGCCTCCCAGGCGGTCGTGGCCTCGCGCTGGACGGCGACCAGGTCGGCGACCGGCTTCCTCGCCGCCTCCGGCCAGGGCGTCGAGTCGAGGCTGAGCGCCTCGGCCTCCTTGCGGGTGACGGTGGCCATCCTGGTCGCCCACTCGCGGTACTTCGCGGGGGCCTGCGCCACGTCCTCCTCGGGCTCGTAGGCCCAGGCGTCGTTGAAGCCGCGCACCGCCTCCAGGTAGGTGAGCTGGGCCGCGTTCAGCTTGCCGCGGTCGGTGCGGACGCTGCCCTTGCGCGGGGTCTCGGGGTCCTCCCAGACGCAGATGACGTCCCGGTCGCCGGACTTCCACACGAAGCGGGTCGGGTAGAGGTACATCTCACCGACGCCGTCCGGGAGCTCCCAGCTGTCGAGCGCGTACGCGGAGAGCACCGGACCGCAGAGCGTGCCGGCCTGCTCCTGGATCGTCTTCTCGCCCGGGTAGGCGGCCCCGGAGGCACCGGGCAGCCGGACGCTGCCGGCCACCTCGGAGTGGTGCGGCTCCGAGCAGGGCACCCTGATGACCCAGAGGATGGAGTCCGCGTCCTCCGTGGAGGAGTCGCCCTCCGGCGGGTTGTAGCAGTCGCCGGTCCTGAGCTCGGTCCAGTTCACCCCGCCCTTCGGGGCCCAGCCGGAGTGATCGGAACGCCGGGTCGCGCGGTCCTCGTCGAGGCTCGCGGCCAGCCCGCCGAGCACCCCGAGCCCGATGAGCACCACCCCGAGCCCGCCCAGGACCACACCGGCCACCGCCATGCCGCGGCCGCGCTCGCCCCGCTTGTTGATCTGGAGCAGCGCGACGACGCCCAGCACCAGCGCGACCGGGCCCATGCAGAACAGGCCGGTGATCAGCGCGCCGATCGCGAACCCGTTGGTCACGGTGGGCGCCTGCGGGTACGGGAAGCCCGGCTGGAAGCCGCTGACCGCCCCGGGCGGGACGGACGCCCAGCCACCCGCCCCGGCCGCGGCGCCGTGGCCGGGGGCCGTGGTGGTGGCGGCGAGGGAGTCGGGCACGGCCCAGGGGTCGGCGGGGCGGGCGGGCCCGGGCTGGGCGGCTTCGGGCTGGGCGACGGGCTCGGGCTGGGCGACGGGCTCGGGCTGTACGGCTTCGGGCTGTACGGCCCGGGGCTCCGGTCGTTCGGCCTCGGCCTCGGCGGTGGGCTCGGCGGCGGCCTCCGCCCCGGTGCGCGCGGGCTTGGTGAGCTCGATCTTCGCGGGCTCCACCGGCGCGGGCTCCACCGGCGCGGGCGCGGCCTCCGGCGAGACGGTCTCCGACGGTACGGGCTCCGACGCGGGGACGGGCGCGTCGGGCTCGGGCTTGGACACGTGGGACTCCCCGGCCCGCAGCTCGCGGGCCTCAGTTCGGCGATCCATGGGAACGGACGCGCGACTCTATCCGATCATGCACACCACCCCGCCACGGGTTTTCCCCGCCGCCCCCGCACCCGCCGTCCGCCCTCGTACGACCCCGCACGATCCCGCACGACCCGGCCTCAGCGCCTCGCCAGCACCTCCCCGTGCAGCATCGAGAACCAGCCGTCGCCGTCCGCCGCCCAGCGCCGCCAGGCCGCCGAGATCCCCTCCAGCTCCGCCCGGCCGGCGTACCCGTCCTCCTGCGCGGTCTCGGCCATCCGCGAGTTCAGGATGCGGTCCGCCCACATCCCGCCCCACCAGTCGCGCTGGTCGGGCGTCGCGTACGTCCAGGTGGAGGCGGTGGCGGTGACGTCGGTGAAGCCGGCCGCGCGCGCCCAGGCCAGCAGCCGCCGGCCGGCGTCCGGCTCGCCGCCGTTGGCGCGGGCGATCCGCTGGTACAGCTCCAGCCAGCGGTCCAGCTCGGGCACCTGCGGGTACCAGGTCATGGAGTCGTAGTCGACGTCCCGTACGGCCACCACCCCGCCGGGGGCGGTCACCCGGCGCATCTCCCGCAGCGCCGTGACCGGGTCGGCCACGTGCTGCAGCACCTGGTGGGCGTGGACCACGTCGAACTCGCCGTCGGCGTACGCCAGCCCGTGCACGTCGGCGACCTCGAACACCACGTTGTCCAGCCCGCGCCCGGCCACGTACGCGGCGGCCTGCTCCAGCACCTCGGCGGAGGAGTCGACCGCGACCACCCGGCCGCCGGGTCCGACCAGCTCGGCCAGGTCGGCGGTGATCGTGCCCGGGCCGCAGCCGACGTCCAGCAGCGCCTGCCCGGGCCGCAGTTCACCCAGCAGGTAGCCGGCCGAGTTGGCGGCGGTGCGGGAGCGGTGCGAGCGCAGCACCGGCTCCCTGTGCCCGTGGGTGTAGACGGCGGCGGGCTGCTGATCGGTCATGACGGTCCCCCTGGATCTGATCGACGGCCGGTTCCCCCGGCATCCCCGACGCTACTCCTCATCTCGCGGGTCGAGAAGAATCGTCTCGCATGATGAACACGTACGGTGGGGCCATGACCGCTGCACCCGCCCCCCGCCCGTACGTGGTACTGAGCGCCGCGATGTCGCTCGACGGCTACCTCGACGACGCCTCCCCCGAGCGGCTGCTGCTCTCCGGCCCCGCCGACTTCGACCGGGTGGACGAGGAGCGCGCGGCCGCCGACGCGATCCTGGTCGGCGGCAACACCCTGCGCGCCGACAATCCCCGGCTGCTGGTCAACGACCCCGCCCGGCGGGCCGCCCGGGTGGCGGCGGGCCGGCCCGAGCACCCGCTGAAGGTCACCCTCACGGCGAGCGGGGACCTCGATCCGGCGCTGCGGTTCTGGCACACCGGCGGGGCCAGGCTCGCCTACACCACCGACGCGGGCGCCGCCCGGCTGCGGCCCGCGCTGGCCGGGCTCGCCGAGGTGGCGGCGCTCGGGGCGGCCGTGGCGCCGGAGGCGGTGCTGGACGACCTCGGGGTGCGCGGGGTGCGCCGGCTGATGGTCGAGGGCGGCGGCTCGGTGCACACCCAGTTCCTGGCCCGGGGCCTGGCCGACGAACTGCAGCTGGCCGTCGCACCGCTGCTGGTCGGTCAGGCGGCGGCCCCGCGCTTCGTCGGCCCGGCCGCCTTCCCCGGCGGCCCGGCCCGCAGGATGCGGCTGCTGGAGGCCCGTACGGTGGGCGACGTCGTCCTGCTCAGGTACGCCCCGAAGGAGCCCTCGCCGTGACCCCTGCGACCCCGTCCCCCGGGACCCCGTCCTCCGGGACCACCCCCGCCGACCTGCGCCATCTGCGCCGGGCCGTCGAGCTGTCCCGGCTCTGCCCGCCCTCCGACACCGCCTTCTCGGTGGGCGCGGTGATCGTCGGCGCGGACGGCGAGGTGCTCGCCGAGGGGTACAGCCGCGAGACGGACGCGCACGACCACGCCGAGGAGGCCGCGCTGGCCAAGCTCCCGGCCGGTGACGAGCGGCTGCGCGGCGCGACGGTCTACAGCTCGCTGGAGCCGTGCGGCCAGCGGGCCTCCCGCCCGGTGCCGTGCGCCCGGCTGCTGATCGCGGCGGGCGTGCCGCGGGTGGTGGTGGCCTGGCGCGAACCGGCCACCTTCGTCGCCCACACCCAGGGGGCGGCCCTGCTGGAGGCCGCCGGCGTCCGGGTGGTCGAGCTGCCGGAACTGGCCGAGGAGGCCCGGGCGGTCAACGCCCATCTGCCGTCCTGAGCCCCCCGGCATGACGCCGCGCCGGCCGCGCGCCCCCTGTACGGGAG
>NZ_JBSGFD010000083.1:0-36005 GCF_053603215.1 Kitasatospora sp. NPDC004240
CGCCGCGGGCCTTCTGCAGGCCGAGCGCGCCGGCCTCGCCGTGGACGGTGAGGCGGGCGGCCGCCACGACGGCGGCGACCGCGATCGCCAGCAGCCCGGCCAGCGCGAAGGAACGCACGACATCGGTCCGGTCGGCGCGCCGCTGGAAGTCGGCGGCGACGGTCGACAGTCGCTCGGTCACCTGCGGCGCGGTGGTCGACCGCAGGTCGAGCCGGCAGGGCAGGCTCCCCAGGGTGCGCTCGCCGCACACCGCCGGGACGGCGTCCCGTTCGAAGGCCTCCGACTCGCGGACCAGACCGGCGGGCCCGCCCGTCGCGTCGGTTTGGCCCGGCGGGTCGACGGCCGCCGGGTAGCCCACCGTGACGGCGAACGCGGCGGACGAGCGCGCCTCGACCAGCTCCAGGCCGGACAGGTCCACCAGGGCGGTCGCGGTCAGCAGCCGGCCCCGGTCCGTGTCCCTCGGCCGGGCCTGCTCCAGCATGGGGTGCAGCCGCCACAGGTCGGCGCCCGCGCTCATCGGCCGGAAGACGCCGACCAGGACGGCCTCGGTCCTCAGCCGGGGCCCCGCCTCCAGCAGGAACGGCCGGCCGAGCTCCAGGCCGAGCGCCCGGCGGTTGTGCTCGGAGACGGCCACCTCGACCGGATCCGCCCCGCCGTCGCCCGCCGGACGGGCGGGGGCCCGGCCCTCGACGTACCGGACCAGGTCCGACGCGTCCTGGGCGTGGAGCAGCTGGACGTCCGGGGCGAGGCCGTACGGGCGGGCCACCCCCTCGCCCGAGGCGGCGGCGGCGACCGTCTCGACGCGGACGACCGGGCGGCCGAGCGCGGCGGTCAGCCGGGGGCCGGCCGCGGTGCCGAGACCGGCGACCAGCCGGTCGAGGTCCCGGCGCAGGGTGCCGAGGCGGGGGAGGGGCCGGCCGTGCGAGGCCGGGGTCGCCGCCTCGCCGGGCAGGGGCTGCAGGGACGTGCTGACGGTGACCGGCGCCCCGCCCGCGCCCTCGTGCGCGACGGTCCGGGCGAGGGCGAGCGCGGTCGCCCGCTCGTACGCGGGTTGCCAGGCCGTGGAGAAGGCCGTCATGACGGCGATCAGGCCGGCCAGGAGCAGGTGGAACTGCAGTCGTCGCGCGGCTCCGGTGGTGCGGAGGACCACGGCGGGACCGCTCGGCGGGACGGGCACGGGAAGGCTCCTGGTCCGGTGGGTCGTGGGCGCGCCGGGTGTCGTCATCCGTCCTCCCCGGCGCGCAGGACCCGGGCGAGGTCGGTGCGGGCCAGCCACCCGGCCAGCACCGCCGTGACGGCGGCCACCAGCACCCCGGTGCCGACGGCGGCGGGGACGGCGGAGGTCCAGCCGGCGGTGACGCGCAGGGTGGGGAACACCGCGAGCGCCCCGTCGTCGACCACGATCAGCGGCAGCAGGACCGCGGCGAGCGCCAGCCCCAGGCCCGTCCCGGCGAGGACCGAGAACGCCGTGAGGACCAGGTGCTCGGTGCGCAGGACCCTCGCGGGCAGCCGGGGCGCGCAGCCCAGGGCCCGCAGGACGGCGAACTCCCGGCCGCGGGCCCGCGCCGCGACCGCGGCCTGCACGGTCGTCCCGGTGGCGACGAACAGCGGGGCGAGCAGCAGGCACAGCCACAGCGCGGTGCGCAGCCCCTGCTGGTACGGGGTGCGGGCGAGGCGGTCGGCCGCGTCGGGCAGCGACCGCACCTCACCGAGATCCGGGCGCCCGTGGAGGGCGCGTGCCACGGACGGCGCGGCCCCGGGCGCGACGGCCGCCCACCACCGGGTCTCGGCGACGGGTTCGGCGCCGTCCAGCAGCCGGTGGGCGGCGATCGCCGGGAGGTCGGCGAGGACGGCGGGCCGGTCGCGGGGCTGGCCGGGGACGGCGGCGAGGCGTCCGACGATCCTGGCGCGCACCAGCATGTCGTTGCCCGAGGTGAGGTCGATCCGGGAGCCGATGCCCGCACCCGAGGAGAGCAGGGCGTCGTTCGCCAGGACCGGCACGACGGTCCGCTGGCCCGGCTGCGGCGCCGGGGTGTAGGTGACCTGCGGGGGACGGGAGGTGCCCAGCCCGTTCGGCATG
Organism: Kitasatospora sp. NPDC004240; assembly: GCF_053603215.1. Lineage (NCBI taxonomy): Bacteria > Bacillati > Actinomycetota > Actinomycetes > Kitasatosporales > Streptomycetaceae > Kitasatospora > Kitasatospora sp. NPDC004240. The sequence continues at coordinate 2,081 of NZ_JBSGFD010000083.1, forward strand.
TGGGTGCGCAGGACGGCGTGCAGCAGGGTACCGGGCACCTCGCCGGTGGAGCAGGGCCCGGCCAGGTCGTCGCCGGTGTCCGCGATGGGCTTGGACGGGTTGCGGGGCGGGTGGCCGGGGCAGCCGATGTCCTCGGGCCGGCCGGCCCCCGGGTCGGTGCTCTGCCAGGTGCTCCCCGCGGGAAGGGCGGCGTCCTGCGGGCCGTCGGGGCCGAGGGCGGTGAGCCGCCGCAGGTCGAGGGTCAGGCTCCGCCGGTTGGGCAGTTCCGGTTGGGGGAGGACCGCCACCCTGCTGAGCGTCAACGGGAGGGCCGCGGCCGGTGCCGTGCCGTCCGGCCGCAGGGCGAGGCGCAGGGTGTGCTCCCGCCCGTCGGCGGGCCAGGCCGCGCCGATCTGCGTGGTGAGGCCGTCGGCGTCCTGGACGGACAGCGACAGCCGGACGGCGCCGTCGGGCACCGGGCCGTCGGCGGCGAGGGTGGCGGTGACGTCCAGGGCGGCGGGGTCGCCGGGCAGGGGCAGACCGTGGGTCGGCGGGCCCTGCCGCAGCAGGGGCAGCAGCTCGGCCGGCGGCCGGTCGGACAGGTCCTCGCGCAGCGCCGGCAGGGCGTGCGCGTCCGCGCCCGGGGCCAGGGTCTGCGCCGAGAGGGTCCGTTCGGCGGTGGCGGTGTTCAGCGCCACGACGGTGACCGGCCGGTTCCCGTGGTCGCCGCGCAGTTCGGCGACCGGGGTGACCGCCCGGACACCGTCGACGGCGGCGATCGCGGTGCGGCGGGCCGCGGACGGCAGGTCGCCGCCCGTCACCGAGAGGTCCGCGCCGACCTCGGCGGCCGCCCGGTCGACGTGGCTCGGGCCGAGACTCGCCAGCGCCGTGGCCGAGAGGGCGCAGACCGCCAGGGCGAGGACGGACAGCAGCGCCGTGGTCGCGTGCGCGGAGCGGCGGCCGAGGTGCCAGATGCCGAGGGGGACGGCCAGGCCGGTGGCCCGGGCCGCCCGGCGTTCGAGGACCCGGGTCAGCGGGGGCAGCAGCCGCAGGGTCAGCAGGGCCCCGGCCGCCAGGAGCGCGGCGGGGGTCAGGACCAGCGCCGGGTCGGCCCAGCTGTCGAAGCCGACGGCGGACGGGGCGGCCACCGTGCCGCGGTAGTGGAGGAGTTGGAGGAACCCGAGGAGCGCGAGCAGCAGCAGGCCCAGGTCGACCCCCGTGCGCTGGGCGGCCGCCCGGCGGGGCGACCGCGGCCGGACGGCGCTGTCGCGTCCGCCGCTCACGGCCAGCCGGGCCACCGGGGCCAGCACCCCGGCGGCGTGGACCAGCAGGATCAGGCCGACGGCGGCGAACGCCCCGGCCGGGGGCAGCGCGCCGAGGTCGGCGCGCCCGGTGAGCGCCGCCGCGGCCGGCCGGGCGAGCAGGACCCCGACGGCGGCGGCCGGAAGGGCGACGACGGCCCATTCGGCCGCGCTCGCGGCCAGCAGCCGCCGGGCACCGACCCCGCGGGCGAGCCGCAGGACCTGCTCGGCACGGCGGTGCTCGGCGAGTTGACGGGTGGTCAGCAGAAGGGTGAGGGCGGCGAGCGCGGTCAGCAGGGTGACCGGGACGTACAGCGAGGAACGGGCGGCGAGCGCCGGCAACGAGGTGTCCGCGAGGGCGTGGGGCAGCTCGGTGCGTACGGTCGTCGACGCCAGGGCCGGGGCCGCCTGGCGGTACACCGCGCGGTTCGCGTCGCCCGAGGCGAGGCCGGACACCCGCTCGTGCAGGGCGGCGAGGCCCTCGGGGCGGAGCGTCGTCAGCCGGGGCAGTCCCGTCCAGACGGCCAGGGAGCGCTCCGTCAGGGCGGGGGTGCGCAGGAAGGCGCCCGGGGCGACGACCGCCGCGCGGGAGGCCACCGTCTCCGCGCCCTCGCCCAGGCTGCGCCAGAAGGCCTCGGAGCCGGGGGCCACCCGGTAGGAGCCGGTGATCCGCAGGGTGAGCGTGCGGTTGGACGGGGTGGTGAGGCGCAGCGTGTCGCCCGGGCGCAACGCCAGCCGGCGGACGAGCTCCTGCGGCAGGGCGGCCGGGACCGGGGCGGCCGCGGGGCCCTCGGCCGTCGTGGCGCCTGCCGGTCCGGCGCCGACCGGGCCGGCCGCGGGGTCCTCGTCCGGCGCAGGGGCCTCGTCCGGCCAGGCGCCCTCGGTGATCACGGCGTTCCGGCGGGTCCCGTCACCGGCGAGCGGCAGCAGGGTCGTTCCGGACGGCAGGGCCCCGCGCCCGTCCGGCCGGGTGGTGGTCAGGGGGGTGGCGGTGCGGAACGCGGAGTCCACCCGGGGATCGGCTGCGTCCAGGGCGCGGGCGAGTGCGGCCCTGACGGCGCGGTCGGCCGCGCGGAAGCCCTCGGCCCGGTAGTCCGCCTGGACGGTGACGGCCGTCCGGGGGTCCTCGGCGAGCTGACCGCGGACGCCGTCGAGGACGGCCCGGGCGGAGACGGTGCACAGGGTGGCGACCGCGGCGGCGGACACCAGGACGGCGAGGGCGGCCGCGGCGAGCGGCAGCAGGTGGTGGACGGCTCCGCGCAGGCCCGGACGGTCCAGGGCGGTACGGCGCGGCGTCGGGTCCTGACGGTGCGGCACGTCGGTGTTCTTCCGGTTCGGTGGTTTCGGTGGTGCGGTCGGGACGGGGGGCTCGCGCTGTCAGGGGTGACGGCGGCGGTCAGCCGGTGACCAGCTGCTCGAACAGCCGCTTCAGCTGCCCGTCGGGGCCCACGCCCAGCTCGCTGTGGTGCACCCGGACGGCCGCCCGGTACGCCTCCGCGAGGCTCCCGCGCTCGCCCAGGGCGTGGTGGGCCCGCATCCGCAGCGCCCAACTCCGGTCACGCAGCGGCGATACGGCGAGCAGGGCGTTCACGTCGCGCAGTGCCGCCCGTGGCTCCCCGAGCCGGAGGTAGGCGCCGGCGAGGTCCTCCACGGCCCGCATCCGCTCCTCCTCCAGGTGGCCCAGCCAGCCCGCCAGGGGGCCGTGGCGGGGTACTCCCACCGCGGCGCGGTCCCCGTCCCACAGGGCCAGGGCCGAGGCGAGGAGCTCCGCGCCCCCGGAGCTGTCGCCCGTGCGGAGCGCGAGCCGTCCCTCGCCGGCCCGGTGCAGGAACACCAGGTGGTCGCAGCGCTCCACCGGCACTTCGAGGACGTAGCCGCCGCCCCCGCCCACCAGGTCGGCGCCGTTCCTCAGCTGCCGACGCAGGACGCTGGCGTGGGTGCGGACGTTGGCCACCGCCGACAGCGGAGGTTCCCCCTCCCACAGGGCCTCGATCGCGCGGTCCACGGTGACCGTGCGGTTCGCCTGCAGCAGCAGCGTCACCAGCAGGGTGCGCGCCTTGCCGCCGCCGATCTCCGCGGTCACGTCCCCCGCCCGGGGGTCGCCCTGCCGTACCCGGCCCAGCATGCGAAACGCCGCTTCCACGCCACCTCCAGCCCGTCGAACGCGCATTCGCGCTCCGATCGGCTTGAACCATGCACCGGGTGACGGAGGCTTTGCAAGACTCTTTCGTCATTTTGCGGAAACATCTTGCGATGTGTCGGGCGTGACGGCCCGACGGTCCGGCGCGATGCGCCGGACCACCACACCGAGCAGCCGGTCCACGGGGATCGCGCCCATCTGGCGGGAGTCCGTACTGGCCGCCGCGTTGTCCCCCAGGACCGCCACCGCGCCCTCCGGGAGGCGGTCGGCGCGGCCCTCGCAGGCCGGGGGCCAGGGCTCTCCCGCGAGCGCCGCCAGCCGTTTGACCATCCACCGGCGGCCCCCGGGCGACTCGTCCGGATCGGGCCACGTCCAGTCGGGCCGGGCCGCGGGCGGCACCGGGCACTCCACCACGACGAGCTGCCCGACGGACAGCTCCGCCGGACGGCACCGACGGGCCAGCACCACGTCCCCGTCCCGCAGGGTGGGCGCCATGCTGGAGCCCTCGACGGTGACGACGACCCAGCGCCGCCGCACCCGGCGCACCAGCCCGGCGCCGCCGAGCACGGTCACCAGGACGACGACCGCGGCGATCACCGCGCCACCGCCCCGGCGTCCGCGTACCCCTGCGCCTGCCGGCGGAACAGCGCCGCGTACCGGCCGTTCCCGCGCATGAGCGCGTCGTGGTCGCCCTCCTCGACGACCTCGCCGCCGCGCAGCACCACGATGCGGTCGGCGTCCCGCACCGCGTTGAGGCGGTGCGAGACGAGCAGGCTCGCGCACCCCTCGCGATGGGTCAGCAGCAACCGGTGAACCTCGTGCTCGGCCTCGGGGTCGAGCCCGGCGCTCGGCTCGTCCAGGATCAGCAGGTCCGGCCCCCGGTGCAGCAGCCCCCGCGCGAGCCCGACCCGCTGCCACTGGCCGCCGGAGAGTTCGACGCCGTCCTCGTCGGCCGTCCCGTCCTCGGTGAAGGTCCGCGACAGCATGGTGTCGTAGCCGCGCGGCAGCGCGGCGAGGGTCCCGTCCATGCCCGCCCGCGCCGCCGCTTCGCGGATCCGGCCCGTGTCGCCGACGTGCCGGACGTCCCCGAGCCCGATGTTCTCCGCCGCCGACAGGTCGTAGCGCACGAAGTCCTGGAAGATGCCGCTCATACGGCTCCGCAGCCCCTCGGGGGACAGCTCGCGGATGTCGGTACCGTCCCAGAGGACCGACCCCCGGACGGGGTCGTAGAACCGGCACAGCAGCTTGACCACGGTGCTCTTGCCCGCGCCGTTGTCACCGACGAGCGCCACCGTGCCGCCGGCCGGGATGGTGAGGTTCACCCCCCGCAGGACCCAGTCGTGCTGGTCGGAGTAGCGGAACCAGACGTCGCGCAGCTCCACCCCCCGCTGCAACGGGCCGACGGCGAGCGGGGATTCGGGCACCGGGAGGTCCGGAGGCCGCGTCGTCACCTCCAGGTAGTGCCCGAACAGCGTCAGGTGCTGGTGGGCGACCGCGACCATCACCGCGATGCCCGCCAGGCCGCCCTGCACCGCGGCGACGCCCGAGATGAGCAACGCGAGGTCCCCGATGGTGAGGTCGCCGCCGGCCACCGAACGCACCGCCCAGACGAGCCCGCAGGCCCCGGTCGCGGCGGCCACCAGGGCGGGGCCCGCCTGCGCCAGCGCCGCACGCCGGTCGAGCCGGCGGTGGGTGGCGTTGATGACGCTGCGGTCGCGGCGCATCCTGGCCCGCAGGTGGTCGCCGATCCCGAACAGGCGGATCTCCTTGGCGGTCTGCACGCTGCCGAGGAGGAAGCCGTAGAACGACTCGCGCCGTTCCAGCGGACTCACCGCCAGCGCCGTCCCCACCCGGGCGCGGGCGAGCCGGACCTCCGTGAGCAGCGCGGGCACGGCGGAGAGCAGGACGGCGACGGCGAGCCACGGGTTCAGCACCACCAGCGACACCGCGAACCCGGCCAGGGTGACGGTGGTCCTGGCGAGGCCGACGGCGCTGGCGACGACCTGCGGCGGGGTGTCCTGACCGCACTGCTGGGCCAGCCGGAGCCGGTCGAGCGCCGCCGGGTCCTCGAAGCGGCCCAGTCCGGTGAGGCCGTTGACGGCCGCGTACAGCCGGTCCTGGGCCAGCAGCCCCACGCGGCGGCCGAGTTCGGCGCACATCAGCTGTGCCACGTTCGGCAGCACGGACGCCGCGACGCCGACCCCGGCCAGCGCGACGGCCGGTACGAGCAGGGCCGCGCCCCCCGCCCCCGGGACGGCGAGGGTGTCGAGGACCGACTTGGTCAGCCAGGCGGCGAGCACCGGGAGCGCGGCCTCGACGAGGGCCGTGAGCAGCACCCCGGCCAGTGGCCCGGGCGCCGCCCGCACCGCCAGGGCGGCCACGGCACGCAGCGCGGGTGCCCCGCGGCCCGCACGGCTCACGCGGCGCCCGCCAGGTGGCGGCCGATCACCGACAGGTCACCGCCCACCTCGTGGATCCGCCCGTCAGGGCCGATCGCGCAGACCGCGGGGAAGCCCCGGACCCCGCACGCCGCCGACACCGTCCGGGCCGCTTCACCGTCGACGAGGACGGCGACCCCGGCCAGCGCCCGCGCGTACTCCCGCGCCTCCTCGGCGTCCTCGCCCGGCATGACCACGGCCACCACCTCCGTGGCCGGGAGTCCGGCGTCCCGCACCGCCTCGATGAAGCGGGGCAGGAGGGCGGCACAGGGGGGACAGCCGGGGGAGAGGAACGCGAGGACGGTGCCGGGCACCAGGTCCGCGCGGCCGACCGTCGCCCCGGAGGCGGCGGTGACCGTGAAGTCGTCCACGGCGCCGGAGACGGTCGCGGGGCCGCCGTCGCGGGCCCGGTCCATGACGCGCAGCCGTCGGACGATGCCGAGGGTGAGGGCCAGGTTGAACAGGCACAGCAGGGCCAGCAGGCCCGTGAGAGCATCCGACACGTCCATCGGGACCTCCTACAGATCGGTGTTTCCAGTGGTCACGGCCCGCCCGTCGGCGGGTCCGGCGCGTTCGGTGCGTTCGGCAGGTCCGGCAGGTCCGGCGGGTCCGAAGAGTTCGACCAGGTCGTCGAGGGCGACGACGACGGCCGCCGCGGCGACCCCCGCGACGACGGCGACCCCGGTGGCGGCACCGGCCGGCAGCACGTCCGGCCGGGGGAGCGCGACGGCCGCCACCGTCAGGAGCAGCGCGTTGCGCACGACGTGGCGGCGCCGGAAGGGCACCGGGGCGCCGCCGAAGCACAGGCACGGGGCGCTGATCCCCCGGAGCACGGTGCGCGCCACGGCCAGGGTGAGGACGGTGAGCAGCCCGAGGGCGAGCCAGAGCCCCGTCCGCGCCGTGGGCCCGTACGGCAGCAGCGCCACGACGGCGCACTCCGCGGCGAGCACCGCGATTCCGGCGGCGGGTGCCAGCGCGGGCGGCAGCAGCCGCAGGGCGGCGACACTGTCCAGGTACGCGGCGAACGTCGCGCGCCCGCGCGACTTGCCCGCGGCCGACGCCAGGAACACACACCCGAGCAGCACCCGGCCGGCCGTGCCGGCGTACGCCAGGGGATCCGCTGCGTCCACGGCCCCTCCCTCCGTTCCGCGGTCCGTTCCTCCTGCGGATCGGCACGGTAGGCAGGCGGCATACAGGATCTGTCCTGATGGAGGGGGACCGGTCGTGTACACCGGCGTCATAGGTTCCGGATCGCACCGGCCGCACGGGGCGGCCGGCGTCGGAAGGAGACCGGGATGAGCAAGCTGCAGCGCCTCGTCGACAGGATGGTCACCGGAGTGGCCCCGAAGGTGACCGCCCAGGCGACGTGGTGGACCGACACCAAGTGCGTCTACGTGCCGTTCTGTTCGCGCGGCCAGCTCTACACGAACCGCTGCTGGGACAGCTCGTTCTGCGAGGGCTGGAAGAACACCGGCCGCTGCTGCTGACGGTTCCGCACAGCGGGCGGGCGGCGGCGGGGCACGAGGGCCCGCCGCCGCCCGCTTCGGGTCACAGGTTCCGGGCGAGGATCAGGATCATCCGGGGCTGCCGGTCGAGCCTCGCGAGCACGGTGTTCCCGGCGGTCGTCAGGATGCCGAGCTGGGTGCGGACGGAGGCTTCGGCGGCGTTGTCGGCGTCCTGGAAGCGGGACCACGCGGCACCGAGGAAGCCCATGTCGACGTTGAGGTCGTCGATGGGCGACCGGAAGCGGAACGGCGACTCGCCGAGGGCCTTGGCGAGGCCGCTGAAGGGGTTGGCGGCGCCGAAGACCATGAGGGTCGAGACGGCCGGGAGCACGGCTTCGGCGGGCAGGGCGGCGACGAACGCCGGAAGCTCCATGGCGAGGTAGGTGGCCGCGTCCTCCGCGGTGATGATCGCCGCTTCGGCCAGGCCGTTCAGGATGCCGGCCGGGACGACGGCGGTGATGTCGGCAGTGGTGATCGACTCCCCGGCGCCTCCACCGATCCAGGAGATGAACGTGCCCGATGTCAGCGGTGACGTTCCCACCAGCGCCAGCACCTGTCCGAGTGTCGAGCTGGTCGCGGTCTCGCTCATGACGGCCCCCTGATAAGTGATCTTGTGCGGTGGGCGGTCACTACCCGGCGGCGGCGCGGATCAACCACCCGCCCGCCGTCGGTGATTGGGGTGTGCCCGGGAGACCTGGACGACGGCACCCGCGCGCGATGATGGGTCGACTACCCGGCAGAGAGCCGAAGTTGCCGATCCTCGGACACTCGGCCCAGGCCCCGCCCGGCCACCGCCGGCGGACGTGCCTGGCGTGGCCAGCTCCCGAGGCGTCGAGGATGCCGACCCTCACGCTCTGCGTGAGCGGGGCGACTGCTCGCGGCTCGCCACTTGTCCGGTCAGCACGGCGACCGCGCGGGTCAGGGTTTCGGGGGTGGCCGTGTAGGGGAGCCGCAGGTAGCGGGTGAGGGTGCGGTCGGCGGAGAAGGCCGGCCCGGGCGAGAGCTTCAGCCCCTGGCCGGCCGCGCGGGTGGCCAGGGCGGTGGCGGTCGTACCGTGCAGCCGCAGCCATAGGCACAGACCACCCGGGGGGAGCGTGAAGCTCCACTCGCCGGCCCCCTCCAGCAGCGCCGCGAGGTGGTCGCGCTGGGCGCGGAGCCGGCCGCGCCGGTCGTGCAGCAGGTCCCGCGGGTCGGCCAGGAGTTCGCAGGCGATGAGCTGCTCCAGCGGTGGCGGTGACAGTCGCGCCTGGAGTGGATTGTGCAGGAGTTCACGGATGCGGGCCGCGTCGGTGCGCAGCCAGCCGACGCGTAGTCCGCCCCAGACGAGTTTGCTCGTCGAGCCGATGGAGACGACGGCTCTGCCGGCCAGGTGCGGGACGGGCTCGGCCGGAGTGCGCAGGTCCAGGTCGCGCAGGGTCTCGTCGGCGATGATCGTCATGTCGTTGCGGGCCGCCAGTTCGGCCACGTGGTCGCGTAGGTCGGCGGACATGAGCGCGCCGGTGGGGTTGTGGAAGTCCGGTGTCAGGTAGGCCAGTCCCGGCCGTACTGTCGTGATGGTGTGGGAGAGGTGGGCCGGATCCCAGCCGTCGGAGGTGACGGGTGAGGCCGCCAGCCGGGCACGGCGGCGTCGCAGGATGGCCAGTGCGCCCTGGTAGGTGGGACTCTCCACCAGGACGGGCCGGGCGCGGTCGTGCAGGTGGTCGGCAAGGAGGGTGAAGGCGGCCCGGGCGCCCGAGGTGACCAGGATCTGGTCGGGGTGGGTCGGCAGGCCCTCGCGGGTGTAGCGGTCGGCCAGCAGGTCCCGCAGTTGCGGTAGGCCCGCGTCGGGCTCGGCCGAGTCCATGAGCAGGGATGCCGATCGCTCCACCGCTCTGCGGGATGCCTCCAGATAGGCGGCCTGGGGGGCGGCCGGCACCGCGCGGGTGAAGTCCAGTCCGTCCCCGTGGTCCATCGACCAGGGCGCGGTGCGCTCGGTGATCTCCGGTGGGAGCCGTACGTCACTGCCGCTGCCGTGGTGGGTGCGCAGCCAGCCGGTGTCGCGGAGTACGGACAGGGCGGTGACCACGGTGCCGCGGCTGATCCGGAGGGCTGTGGCGAGGGCACGTTCGGAGGGCAGTCGCGTGCCGATCGGGATCCGTCCGTCGATGACGGCGTCCTGGATCGCTGCGGCGAGTACCTGTGCGAGTGGTCCTGGCTCCTGCCGCCAGCCGCCCAGAGCGGAGGCGATTCCGGGGCCGCGGGTTCCGGTCATTGGTCCAGTTTGGCAGATGTGGACCAGGACTCGGAGCGGGGGCGGTTCGTAGTGTCGGAGCCGCCGACCCGTGACCGTGCCCCGAGGAGCCGACCCTTGTACCCTGTGCCCTCCGCAGATCCGACCAGCCCGCCGGCCCTCCCCGGGCCCACCCGTGAGGCAGCCGAGCAGGCCCTCGTCGGTCCTGGCGGCCGGAAGCCAGCCCCGCTGTCACGGGTCACGGCATGAGTGGCTGGTTGCGGAAGACCACCGAGGGACTGCCGGCCACGTTCTGGTACCTGTGGACGGCGTCGCTGATCAACCGGACCGGCGCGGTGGCTCAGATCTATCTCGGGGTGTATCTGCTGTCGGTCCGGCACTTCGACGCCTCCTACGCGGGCCTGGTCATCGGTCTGGGCGGGATCGGCACCGCCCTGGGCACACTTCCCGGCGGGATCATCGCCGACCGGTGGGGGCGGCGTCCGGCGATGCTCGGAGCATCCGTGCCGGCGGCGATGACGATGCTGGCCCTGGGCCGGACCACCGGCCAGGTGGCCATCCTGGTCCTGGCGTTGCTGCTCGGGGTGTTCCTCGGCGTCGTCCGGCCGGCGTTCACCGCGTCGATCATCGACGTCGTCGCCGACGCCGACCGGGTCCGGGCCCTGAACCTGAACTACTGGGCGGTCAACCTGGGTTCGGGGGCGGCGGCGTTGCTCGCCGGCCTGCTGGCCAGGACCGATCCGATGCTGCTGTTCGCGACGAACGCCGGCGTACTGCTGTGTTCGACACTGCTGCTGGCGCTGAAGGTCCCGGAGACCAGGCCGGCCGCCCAGGTGGCCGGGGCCGGTTCGGTCGGGCTCGGCGTCGTCCTCCGGGACCGGACCTTCATGGTCTTCGTCGGACTGACCCTGCTCGGCTGGACGATGATCGAGACCAACAAGATGCTGCCGGTCTCCCTGGTCGCCGACGGGCTGGACGCGACGTCGTACGGGCAGGTCATCGTGGTCAACATGGTGCTGATCGTCGTCGGTCAACTCTTCCTGCCCGGACTCGTGGCCCGGTTCCGTCCCGAGCACGTGCTGGCCGCCTCGGTCATGTTCACCGGGGTCGGCTTCGGGCTGGTCACCCTCGCCGACACGCTGGGCGCGTACGCGCTGACGGTCGCCGTCTGGACCCTCGGCGAGATGCTGATGACCGTGGCGAACTCCGCGCTGACCGTCCAGCTCGCGCCGGCCGACGCCAGGGGCCGGTACCAGGCCCTCTTCGGATTCGGCCTGACGGTCGCGATGTTCCTCGGGCCGGTGCTCGGCGGACTCGTCGCCGAACACCTCGGTACGGGCACGCTGTGGGTCGGAGTGTTCTGGCTCGGTCTCGTCCTGGCCGCCACGCACCTGGCGGTCGGTCCCGCCCGGTCCCGTCGAGTGGCGCTCCTGCAGGTCACGCCCGCAACGGCCCGCGAGCGGGCCCCGGTCTGACACGTGAGCACCCTCCAGCACCTGGCAGACTGGTGAACCAGGGCCCCGACGAGCCGGCTCGACGAGCGGGGAGGACGGGGGCCGCGGCGCCGGGTGTTCGCAGGGGGACGGAATCCCGGCGCCCCGACCCCCGGCGCCGGTGACGAAGTGGAGGAGCTCCCATGAGCGTTCGGCCGGAACACCTTCCCGCTCCGCCGCCCGCGCCGGCCCCGCGCGCCGCGGCCCGGCTGCTGTCACGCATCCGCGGGCAGGAGGACGCGGACCGGGTGAGCCGGTGGCTGCCCGCGTTCGAGCGGGACTGGGCCAAGGCCGTGGACGACTCCCGCCAGACCTACGACCTGACACCCCTTCATGACGTCGTCCGCACCTGGCAGTCACGTCTGGACAGCGCTCCCGCGGTCGACGCCTTCCTCGCCGGCGGGATGGACGACGCGGACGGCACCGACCTCGGCCGGTTCCTCGGGAGGCGTCCGTGAGCGGCCACACCTGGCCCGTCCGGCTTTCCCCCAAGGCCGGCAAGACCTTCGTCGAACTGCCACTCCACGCGCAGCAGTTGGTCCGCGACCTGCTCGACATCGCCTCCCGCACCCCGTGGGGCTGGCCGCAGTGGGACGCCACCGACCCCGAGGGCGAGAGCGTGCGGTGCGCGTCCATCGGGCAGCTCAGTCTCGTGTACCTGGCCAACGGCGTGGCGGGCCGGCTGTACGTGATCGACATCGTCTGGCTCGGCTGAGCGCGTCCGGTCACGTGATCCTTCATGCCGGATGATCAAATTAAAATGACGTCAATCACCTTGTTTTCGAAGGTAATTGGTTGACATGGCTTCACTTTCCGGGCTCCGTTGGTGATCGAAGCAAGATTGCCCGGGTTAGAGTTACCGATGGGTAGTCAGTTCCGGCTGAGCCCGTCCGTACCAACCCTCTTCGAAGGAGAACCATGCTTCGACGCCTTTCGACCGCCGCCCTGGCCGCCGCCATCACCGGCGGCGCGCTGCTCGCCATCGTCCCCGCGCAGAGCGCGTCCGCCGCCGGGATGGTCACCTGCAACGTCGGCGAGCTGCGGGACCAGGCCCACCAGCTGCGCCGGCAGGGTCAGTACGCCCAGGCGAACGCCCTTGAGGCGCGCGCCCAGGCCTGCGAGGATGCCGACAACAACAACGCCCGCTGGTGGTGACCTCCATCAGGGGCTGACGCCTCCTGACCGGCCCGCCGCCGCTTGCTCCGGCGGCGGGCCCCCGCGCCGGACGCCCCGCGGCCCCGCCGCTCCTCGGAGCCGCAGGGCCGCGGGGCCGGCCGCGGCGTCGCAGTCGGCGGAAACCCACTCGTCAACGGGCGGGCCGGTCGGTACCGTCGCCGGCATGTGCTTCTACGCCATGACCCCCTACAAGCTGCACTACGCGTGCCCGCCGTGCCGCGTGACGTTCAAGAGGCACCCCGAACCCGGCCAAACGCACACCTGCCCCCGGTGTGACAGGCCGCTCCTCTGCGCGGGTCACGACTTCGCCGCGCCCCGGCGGCACGACGTGAACGCCTGGTCGGTCGTCGCCGCGGTGCTGAACGCGGGCCTGCGCTACGAGGGCCGGGAGCCCTGCGGGTGCGCCCGGGAGCCCAAGTTCCGGCCGCGCACCCGGGCCCAGCTCCGGGCCCGGCGCATCGTCGCGGCCCGCACCGGCACCCCGCTGGCGCGACTCCTCGGGCAGCGGGACCCGTACGCGCCGTCCTGAACGCCGGAACGCCCGAACGCCGGCACGCCTGAACCGCTGCCCGCGGTGGCTACGGGGTTGACGCGGGCAGATGGTGCCAGTCGTGACCGCAGGTGCCCCGGCAGTAGGTCTCCCGGCGGCGGGTGTCGGCGACGGCGAACGTGCTGACCAGGACCCGGAACGCCGTCAGGTGCTCGTCGGCGGGCAGTCCGCAGAAGCTGTAGCGGGGCGGGTCCATGCAGATCATCACCGATGGGTTGGCCCGGGGCTTCACCCCGGACCTCGCGACCCCCGCACGCCCGTCCTCGGCCGTGATGTGCGCCTGCATCGCGTACCCGCCGACCTGGTGCAGCACCTCCTCCCGGCCCGCCGGGGAGAGGGCGGTGAACCAGGCCACCCCGTCGTCCAGGGTGCGCAGGTCCTGGGCGATCTCGTTGACGATCCGCTCGGTCTCGCTCCGCAGCGACCGTCCGTCCTCGTGATCCGTCGCGTTCATCCGCTGATCATCCCACGCCGCCGGCCCGCCGCAGGGCCCGATCGGCCGTGCCCGGGGCCCCGGAGATCTCCACCCTGGGGGCCGACCGGCCACCACCCGGCCGGCGGAGACACCGGGGAACGCCGCCGGCCGGGTCGGCAACGGCTGGTGCAGGTGGTGGCACGATCACCGGCGGATGATCCCCGTCATGAGCGGCCCGCATCCGGAACCCGGGCCGCGACCCGTGCCCATGACGGGAGTCAGGCGTAGTCGGCCGGTGGCTGGGCGATTCCGGGGCCGCCCGGGTGAGGAGTGCGGACGTAGTCCTCCGGAGGCATGGGAAGCGCCTGTAGGCAGGCCGCGGAGCAGGCGTTGACCAGGAGCGGAAGCACGTCGGTGGCGACCCGCAGGGAGACCCACACCTGGTGGACCTCGGTGCCTTCCAGCGACCGGTCGCACACACTGCACGTGCTGATCCCGGTGGCACCCCGTTCCCCGGGCGCGACGCCGTCGAGGCCGCGAGCGCCGGCCACGACGCGTCCGGACCGCAACGGGGGGAACGGTGGGCGGATCTTCTCGTTCCCGTACAGGGCCCGCGTGCTCACGGTGCTCCGCTTCAGGTTCGGGCACCTGGTCAGCTCGTACGGGAACCAGTGCAGCCGGTACGACGTGTACGGGGTGAACTCCTCCAGGCCGGTCATGGCGCCGATCTCCGGCGGAATCCGGACCAGGTTGCTGCCGTAGAGGACGAAGTGCTTGACCGCGGTGAGTTTCGCGATGGTGGATGGCAGGGTGACGATCTGCCGCCGCTCCTGCGGACTCATGTCGGCCAGCGGCCGGAACACCTCGCGCCCGTCGGCGGCCGCCCTCCTCGACCAGCGCCAGGAGGTGCTGCCAGGCCGACGACGACGTGTCCTGCCGATCATCGTGGAATCGCACCCGGCGCCGGTTGGTCACCCGGTACTGGTCGAAGCACGTACAGACGTCGCGGTAGGACGCGCTGCTGTTCGGGGCCGGGTCCGACGTGTCGCCCCACCGGTTGGTCAGCAGCTTCGGCTCCGCTTCGTTCGCCATGGCGGACAGCATACGGAACGGCGGGCGGGGGCGGGCAGGTCGTCAAGCGGCGGGCATCCGACCCGGGTTGCAACACCGTAACCTCGCCGCCCCACTTGAAGTTATGGGCGGGGCGGGGACGGCGGTCCGACCTTCGCGCGAGGCCCGTGGTGGACCGCCCCGACGACATCCGTACACGACAGTGGGGTGAATGGAATGCCTCTTGAGGGCGAGTACGAGCCGAGTCCGGCGCAGTGGGTGCGCGAACAGGTCGAGCTGTACGAGAGCTCGGGTGGCACACAGGGCACGACGCTCTGGGACACGGGCCTGCCTGTCGTCATCGTCACGATGCGCGGCGCGAAGAGCGGCAGGATCCGCAAGATCCCGCTGATGAGGGTGGAGCACGAGGGGCGGTACGCGGCGGTGGCCTCGAAGGGTGGTTTCCCGAGCCACCCGGTCTGGTACTTCAACCTCAAGGCCGACCCGCGGGTGGATCTCCAGGACGGCCCCGAACGCCGGGGCATGACGGCCCGTGATCTCAGCGGGGACGAGAGGGCCCGGTGGTGGCGGCGCGCGGTCGCCGCGTATCCACCGTACGCCGAGTACCAGGAGAAGACCGACCGCGTGATCCCGGTCTTCGTACTCGAACCCGAGCACCCGGCCGGCCCGGCGAACGCCTCGGCGCCGACGAGGAACTGAGCCTCGGACCCCGCCCCCGGGCAATTGGCGTCACCGCCGCACTACTCGTCCGGGCAGGCCTTGGCCTTGAAGTCCGTCATGGGGACGACGACCGTGGATTCGCCGTTCTTCGAGATGCTGTTGTAGCGGACGTGTCCCGGGGTGATCCGGTCGCGGTCAGCCAGGGTGAATGAGACCTGACGCGACGACCATGAGTTGTCCTTGGTCCAGCCGTACAGCGCGTAGGTGGTCATGGGGGTGAGCGGGGCGAGAGAGCGGGTTTCGCTCCACCCGGCGGCGGGGGAGTCGAGCGTCCACGTGGTGAGACCGGGTTCGAGGGGACGGTCGGCGGTCCATGAGCCGACGTTCACCGACTCCCCGGCTTCGGTGCCGCGCACGTAGAGGCTGGCGCCGTCGATCCGATGCCCGCAGACCATCATGACGCCGAGAAGACGGCCGTCATCGGTCACGGAGATCCCGGCGACGGCATCGACGGGAACGGTGCATCCTGCGGTCGCCGCCAGGCCCCCGCAGACCGCGGCGGCACCGACGAGACGCCGGAAGACGGACCGCGCAGTGGCCGACCACATGACCTGCCCCCTGTCCGGCGCACGATCGGGCACCTTGCCCCTGACCGGATCGGGGCGCGCCGCACGGCTACGGCCATTGTCGATCACCGGCTGATGGCTGTGGCCACAGAGTAGACCCTGCAGGCTGACAGCCGATGTCGAGGGCTCAGCAGTTCGAGCGCTATGCCCAACCAGGCCGCCGGCACGCGGGGAGGAACCGGGCCGTGACCTCGCCGCCCTGAGGTCGGTCGCGTGACACCCGTGTCTGTGCGGAGGGCCTGCCGGTGGCCTACTCGTGTTCGCGGACATCTGCCGAGGCGGGTCCTGTCGGCCTTCCGACCGGCCGGCCCGTCACGAGAACCGCCGGAGTCGCTCCGCAGCCTGGGCAGGGGTGTCGTAGTAGCCAGGCCGCGCTACCAGGACCGAGCTGAAGTAGTGCCCCTGCTCCTCCTCCGGCTCGTCGTCGGCTGCGAACGGGCGCCAGAAGCTCAGCAGCAGGTCGTGGGCGATGAATGAGCCGACGTCGTCGCGATCCTCCTCGATGGGGGTGAACTCGCCGACGCGCCGGACGACCTCCCGGGCCGGAAGCGCGAACACATCCACACCCCGGAAGAGCACTCGGTCCGTCCGGGTTGACGGTCTCCCCAGTTCTACGGCTTCGAGCAGGTCACGCGCGCAGTGGATGCTGATCATCAGCCCGCTGGGACGGAAGACGTGCTGCCCCGGCCGGTCGGACTCCGACGCGGCGGAAGGAGCGCGAAGCGAGCCCAGCGCCGTGCTGGCCGCATGCCGAGTCATACCGATCCGCAACGAGCCGACGCCGGTGGGTGGAGCGAGGTCGAAGTCCATGCGGGCATGATGCCGAACTGGCCGGCCGACGAGTGAGTACCCTCCTGTGCGAGATCATCTTCACCGCGCGGTACCCCGGATCCCGCCCGATGTCGCGAACGGTCACACAGTCCCGGAAGGCCGCAGAGCGTGAGCACTCCACCGACGTCGGGGCCAGAGCCCGAGAGATGGGTCCCGGCGGTCCACGAGCGATCCCGAACCCCTCGGCGCGCTGTCCTGCGCCTCCGAGCTTCGGACCGCGCGAGGCTGTTGTCAGCCGTAGCCGCCTCCATGCACCATGGCAGGCATGGAGGCGGGGGTGGGGGAAGCGGCCAGGCGGATCATCGAGCAGGAGGACCAGCTCGTCTGTCAACGGTTGTACGGGCAACTGGCGGGCCGTGGGCAGGAGGCCCAAGAGGTCTTCGACAGTCTCGGCCCGTTGCGTGAGAACGGCACCGACTTTCTGGGGAGACCGAGGCAGGCCGCCCTGGACACGCTCCGGCGCGCCTGCCGGTGGGCGCTCGACGGGCACGGCTTCCCCGGTCCCTGGGGCATCTTCTACTCGTGCACGTTCCAGGGCTCGGCGGCCGGACCGGGCGTTTTCGCCGTGCCGTCCCTGGACCACCAGCGTCTGCGCCTGGTGCAGGCACGCAAGGTCTCCCGCCGGGACTTCGAGACCGCGCTGACGACGGCCCGCTACCGCGCCCAGCGGTTGGCGCTGTTGTACTCCGAACTCACGATCGTGAGGCCGGTCCTCGATCTGCCCGCGGAACAGGACCCGCCACGGCACGGACGTCTCAGGGACGGAATCGTCGGCCGCGCGCTGTGCGCGGAGATCGCGGAGCGGCTCACGGACGGGCAGGCGCTCCGGCGCGCCGCCGCCGCTGGGCACCAGGTGGTGCCCGCGATCCGGACGTGGGCCTCGGCGACGGCCGCGGTCCTCGATCGGGGTCTGACCAACGACGAGGTGGGTGGCGGCCTTCGGCTGGTGACCAAGGGACTCGCGTACTGCGAGAGTCGGGCCGTACCCCACCCGGTGGCGCTGGCCGGCGCCTATCTGACGCTCGGCCTGGACTATCTCGAGAAGGTGGAGAAGCAGATGCCGGACCACATCGAAGCGTCGGGCCAGGGCACGCAGCGGGCGGTCACCGTCCACGGCAACGTGGGAGCGATCAACAGCACGGTGACCAACAGCAGCCTCGTGGTGGCCGAGACGGTCCGAGGTATCGAGGTCAGTGTCGGCGCCCTCGACCGCGACGGACGGCACGACACCGCGGCCGCCCTTCGCGCACTCACCCGAGCCGTCCAACAGGACCCCTCGCTCGCGGACGACCGCGCCCGGCTCCTCGACCACGTCGCCGACGTCGCCGAGGCGGCCGCCGAACCGGACCGCCCCCGTGCGCTGAGCCGGGCCCGTCTGGCCATGGCCGCCATCACCGGTGCGGCCGGCACGTCCACCCAGCTCGCCCAGACCCTGACCACCTGGCAGGACACGCTCGGTGGCCTGTTCTGAGCCGACGGCCTTCGCGGCTCGTCGGAGCACCTCGATGCGATCGCGGTGATGCTCGGTCGCCTGACGGGGGGTCTGGTCCTGCGCGAGCCGGCGCGGGGCGGGGTGCTGTTCAGCCGCTGGTGTGGTCGAGGGCCGCGAGGAGGGTGGACAGGCCCGTCTCGTCCGTGGCCCAGACGGTGGCGTACCACCGGTCGCGCCACTGGGCGAGCAGGATCCGCTGGCGGTGGTCGCCGCGGTGGTAGCGCAGGGTGCCGTCGGTGGTGGGCGGGCCGGGGGTGAAGTCGCGGCGGAGCGTTTCGAGGAGGGCGGTCGGTTCCGCCGTCCCGTCGAGGGCGAGGGTGGTGCCGTCGAGGTGGACGGGGGCGTCCCAGATGCGGGAGAGGACGGAGTCGGAGAAGCGGTCGGCGTACGGGCGCCAGACGGCGGATGGCGTCACGTCGTCGAAGGAGATCACCACCGGCGGGTCGTCGGTGCCGTCGAGGCGGACGGCCAGGATCCAGACGCCCTGGTTCTCGATCATGAACGGAAGGAGGCCGAGGGCGGCGACGGGGTCGATGGTCCGCTCCTCCTGCTCCTCGACGCCGTCCGGCCAGTCGTCGTCGTCCTCGGGCCAGTAGTAGGTCTCCTCGCGGCCGAGACGGTCGGCGTCGAGGACGGCGTCGTCGTTGCTGAACTCGCGCAGGGTGGGGGCGCCTTGGGCGAGGGAGAACCACTCACGCACCGAGGCGGGAAGGGCCCGGCCGTGCACGGACTCGAAACGGTCGAGTGCGGCCTCGGCGTGCGGTGACACGGTGAGGTCCATTCCGGCGAGGTCGGCCGCACGGGCGTGGAACCGTGGCGTGTGCGCGTTCATTCCGGGCACCCCTTTCCCCAGTGGGTCGGCGGGCCGGATGCCCGCGGTTCGCGGGTGACCCTAGCGGACCCCGCCGACACCGCCGCGGCCGGTACGGGCCGCCGAGCCGCAGGCGGGCGCCAGGGGCGGGGCGGCAACGTGGCGGCCCGGGCTCGGCCTCCCGTACGCGGATAGAGCGTGCGCGGGCTCGGGCCTCCCCCCGAACCGGGATCGGTGCCCGCGCGTGCGGACCGAAGCACCACAGGGGCCGGGGACCAAAGGGTGTGGGGGTGGCCACCGAGACCTTCGGCCGGGGCACGAGGAGTTCGGTTGTCGCGGTGATCTTGCGCTGGTGTGCTTTGAACAGCCGCACCGGAGAACCGGCGTGACCTCACAGATGCAGGAGAGATCGTGAATTCTCACAACGAGCAGTCCATGTCCCACGTCCACCCCGCGGGCGCGCGTCCCGCGTTCGTCGCAGGTGGGTCTGGCGGACTTGAGGAACGGCCCGGCGTGCCCGTACGTGCCCCACACCTCGTAGAGCCGGTCGAGGTGGTCGTCCAGCAGGTAGGGGTCGGCCAACTGCTGGAGTTCCGAGGCACCGAGGGCGTCGGTGCCGCCCCGCCTCCACCGTTCCAGCGCCTGCCGGTTGGCGTCCGAGGCGGTCTGCGCCGCGATCGGCGGACCGAGTACCGGTGCCAGCTCGCCGATGACAGGAGCGGGTGCCGGCATCACGACCCACCATCCCGTGAAGCTCATGCCGCGATGCTAGGCGGCGGGGGTGACAGGACCAGTCGGTGCGACCCGGGGACCGGGGTTGCTCGGCTACTTGGTGACGAAGCGGCAGCTACCGGCCCCGGGGCCTCTCGTACCCGGCCCGCGCGGGCCGACCTGGTCTGTCGGTCAGCCGGTCAGCCGGTCAGCCGGTCTGCCGGTGGCTGGGGCACCTCCTGCGCGGGGGAGGGGTGGGTGTTCGGGGGCGTCGGCGTGGTCCGCTTGATTCGCGGGGCCGGGGGCCGCAGAGTCGGGGTGACGGCTGTCCGTGCGGCGCCGGTACCCCTGCCCGCCGGGCATGTGCGCCCGTACCCGCCCGCCCGTTCGGGTGGCGGGGAGGCGGTCCCCGATCTGTTGGAGCGGTTGCGTCGATGGTTCTCGATCTGGTCGTGATCGGTACGGCCATCACCCTGGGGCCGCTGCACAACAGTGCCTTCATCCTGCTGCTGTCCTCGCGACGCGGGGTCCGCAAGGGGCTGGCGTTCCTGTTGTCGTGGCTGGCGAACCTGGTCGCGGTGATCGCGGTCGTGATGCTGCTGACCGGGGGGACGCCGCCCGTCCACCACACCGCGCCGTCCACCGGAGTGATCGCCGCGAAGCTGGCGATCGGTGTCGCCCTGGTCCTGTACGGCGGGTACCGGCGCCGGCGTCCACCGCGCCCGCACCGGCCGCCGAGCTGGACGGGCCGTATCGACAACGCCTCGCCGGCCACCGCGGCGGGCCTGGCGTGGCTGCTCCAGCCGTGGGCCATGGTCGGCGCCGGGGCGGCCACGGTCGTCGACGCCGACCTGTCCTCGCTGTCCGACTGGCTGGCCCTGACCGGTTACTGCGTGCTGGCGACCCTCAGCCTGTTGGTCATGGAGCTGTACACCGTCTGGGCGCCGGACGCCGCGAACGCCCGACTGAACGGCCTGCGGACCTGGCTGGAGCAGCACCAGGACCAGCTGATCATCACCCTCTCGCTGTTGCTCGGGCTCTGGCTGACGGCCAGGAGCATCTACGAGCTCGTCTCCTGACGCGCCTTCGGACGCCGCTCGCCCTACGGTCAGGCCTTCCCGGATGCGGCCCGGTGGGTTCGGGCGAGGATCAGGGACGCCACTCATGGACACCCCATGAGGACTGGAGGACCTCGCTCGGCCATTCCTGTCGCACCTGCTCCAGCAGCCTCCGCTGTTCGTTGACCCAGCCCTCTCCGAGGCACAGCGGGATGAACACGGAGACACATGAACGGCCCAGGTCCTCCACACGGACAGCGACCGTCCGATGCTCCTCGTCGTACGGATCGATCCTGATCTCGGGGCTGTGGTCGTCGTCCTTCCAACAGATGTCCTGACCCGCGGCGAGCCGGTCCAGAGCACGGGCCCAGCCTTCCAGGTCGGAAGGCGACAGGGTGGTGGGCAGCCGACCGCTGACGAAGCCGCTCGTGACCAGGACCTCCGCGTCGAGCAGGTCATGAAGGTGCAGCACACCCGGTGACCTGCGCCCCGACACCCGCACCCGGAAGCTGTTGTCGCCATCCACGAGGCTGATCAGTTCCATCGTCCACCTTCTTGCCTACCCGACCGCACCTGCCGGGGTGCATGGTGCTGAACCAGCTCTCCAGGCTCAACCGGATTGCCTGACGTCGTTCTGCCCGGGGCTTCTGGCGCCAAGGCCTACTGATGCAGCACCAGATCCTCGCCCTCGGGAGTCACCTCGCGGCGTGGATGCAACCGAGCGACCCGAGCGACCCGAGCGACCCGAGCGGGCCGAGATCGGGGACGAGCAGGCGCCGTTGTCCGCGCGCCTCGTGCGCGCTGTTGAGCGGCGGCTCCATTTCCGCACGCGTGACGGTCGCGCGGCGCCGTCACGCGTGCGGAGCGCGAGCGGCATCCCGTCCGTCCAGTCGCCCGCACGCCGGCGTCCGGTGTATGGGGGGACAACGCTGCTCCGCCCTGGCCACAGTGGGTTCTCCCGTCCGCTGCCCGGTGCGGTACGGCCGGGCCGCGCCTGCTCCCGGGGTTGCCGGCGTCGGATGGGTTGTCGACGTCTCTGACGGCCGGACGACCCGATGGGTCGAGGGCGCTTGGAGTGCGTCAGATATATATTTGCTACGGGTGTAAGATTGCCGCATGAGTGTTGAACCGGTGGGGCTGCGGGAGTCCAAGAAGCGGGAGACCAGGCAGCTGATCTCCGACCACGCGACCAGGCTGTTCGTCGAGCAGGGTTTCGAGGTGACGACGATCGCCGAGATCGCGGCCGCGGCGCGGGTCGCGAAGAAGACCGTCACCAACTACTTCCCGCGCAAGGAGGATCTGGCGCTCGATCATCACGAGGCGTTCGTCGCCGGTCCCGCCGCGATTGTCGCCGGACGGGCGCCGGGTGAGTCGGCTCTGGTGGCGCTTCGTCGTGCGTTCCTCGCCGCCGTCGAGCGCCGGGATCCGGTCGCAGGTTTCGCGCCGCTGCCTTTCGCCCGGATGATCGCCGACAGCCCTACGCTGCTCGCCCGCCTGCGTGATCTGCACGACCAGCGCGAGGCGGCTCTCGCCGAGGTCCTGGCCGAGGCTGCCGGCGTCGACCGGGGTGACATCACCGTACGCGCGGTCGCCACCCAGCTCGGGGGCGCGCACCGGGTTCTGTTCCAGCGCATCCAGGAGCTCATCCTTGCCGGCCGGGACGCCGCGGACATCGCCGCCGTCGTGACCGGGGAGGCCGTGCTCGTGTTCGACCTGCTGGAGCCGGCCCTCGCCGACTACGTGGTCGCCTGAAGGGCTGCGGCGCGCCTGCCGTGCCCGGGCGTGAGGCCGGATCCGGGGGGCCGGCCACCCCCGTGCGGGTTCCTCGGAGCGTTCACCGTACGCCATTGCAATGGTCGGGCATGGCTGGTGTTGCGTTACAAATCCTCCGGTTGCAACGATATTGACGATGTGAGCTGCGCGTATGGTGATTTTGCGCAACAAGCTCGTTGTGTCTTTCGTGAAGGCAACGTAGCGTTTCTCTCGTCAGAAACAGCGGGGAGGTTCCCCGTGAACCCCGGGGCGCAGCGCCGCCGGGTGAACCGGTGAGCAGCAGGGGGCGGACACCATGGCGGCAGTGCAGAGCGGGCGGCGAGCGGGATCCGGGCCGGTGGCCGCCTTCGCCCGGTTCGTGCTGTGCGGCGGCGGGGTCGGGCTGGCCTCCTCCTTCGCGGTGGTGGCCCTGGCCACCCGGATCCCCTGGATCCTGGCCAACACTCTGATCGCCGTGATCTCCACGCTCCTGGCCACCGAACTGCACGCCCGCTTCACCTTCGGCGCCGCCTGCCGCGCCACCTGGCGCCAGCACGTCCAGTCGGCCGGTTCCGCGGTGGCCGCGTACGCGGCGACCTGCGGCGCGATGCTCACCCTGCACCACCTGGTGGCCAACCCCGGCGCGCTGCTGGAGCAGGCGGTCTATCTGGCCGCCTCCGCCCTCGCCGGCGTGGCGCGCTTCGCCCTGCTGCGCCTGGTCGTGTTCGCGCGCACCCGTACGGCGGTCCCGGTCGTCGTCCACCCCGTGTGCGCGATCGCGGCCCCGGCCGGGCCCGCCGAACTGTGCCGCGCGGCCTGACCGTTCTGCCGGTCCCGCCGGCCGCCTGACGGACGCCCCTCGGTCCCGTCGCGCAGTCTCCGGCGTGTAGCGCTCAACTCCCTTGGCCTGTAGGGGGAATGACGGGACGCGTGCGATGGCGCTCCGGTGGGCGCCGGGCCTTTCCGGGGTCGTCCGATCCACCGGCCTCGGCGGGTCGGCCTGTGGAATGATGGGCGGGCCTTCGAGACGTGGGGAGTTGTGTCGTGAACGGGTCCACGCCGGTGCTGCCGGAGGTGCTGCTGCTCCTGCTGCTGGCGGTGCTGAGTGTCGCTCTGATCGTCGTCGGACTGGTCGTGAGGCACCGACAGCGGGCCCGTCGCCGGCAGCCTCCGCCGCAGGGTTTCCAGCAGCCGTACGCCCACCGGCCCTACCCGCAGCAGCCGTTCGGGCCGTCGCAGGAACCGCCCGCGGGGCCGTAGGCCGTACCCGGGGCGGTAGCGTCGAAGGGGTTCGCCGGGTCGTCGGTGGCGGGCCGCTCCTGCGTTGCCGCGTGCCGGGTGGCGGGCCCTGACGGGAGTGTCACACGGCTCGTTGCATGAACACCCGCGGCCACCTGTCCAGACCGTGGGCCGCTTCCCGGGTGCGGATGTCGCGCTGGGCCGGGCTGAGTCGGTGGTCGTCGAGCGGGTGGAAGCCGCAGCGTGCGTAGTACGGGGCGTTCCACGGTACGTCGGTGAACGTGGTGAGGGTCAGGGCGGGGACGTGCCGGGCCGCGGCGCGTTCGGCGAGGTGTTCCAGGAGGGAACGCCCGATGCGCCGATGGGCGTGATCGGGGTGGACCGACACCTGTTCGACGTGCAGGTTGCCGTCGACGTGGTCGGCGACGAGGTAGGCGACGGGGGTGTCGCTCTCGTCGACGGCCGCCCAGGCCAGTCCCTCCCGCTGGTAGCGGGCGAGTTCGTCGAGGGGCAGCGGCTCGTCGTCGGCGATCTCGGGCATGCCGATGTCGCGGAAGCAGCGTCCGGCCGCTCTCTCGATGTCCTGGAGCAGGGGCAGTTCCTCGGTGCGGACCTCTCGAATACGCATGGTCCCATTGTCCGGGGCCGGGGCCGTGGGCGGGAAAGGTTTTCGCGCAGCGTCGCGGCCAGCTGCTCGGTGGCCGCATCGAGCTCCCACGCGGCGAGGTCGTCCACCGGAGGCGGGAGCGGCGGTGGCGGAGGGCGGAGTCGATCGCCGGCCAGATCCCGACGGCCAGCAGCAGGGCCCCGCCCCCCGGGAGCCGTCCGGGGTATCGGCGCGGTGCGTCCTCGTCGACCCGGCTGCCGGGTTGCCCGGTTGCCCGGTTGCGTGGTCCGGTGGGGGCGGATCCGAGTACGGATACTCATGCGGGCGCGGATCCACGGGCACATGATGCTGTCCATGACACAGAGTTCTCGGCGGAGCGTCCGGGCGAGGAAAGCCAGGGCATGGACGGCGGGTGCCGTGGTCGTGGCCGCTGCGGCAGGATTCGGCGCCTACAGGGTTGCCGAGCGTTGGCACGACCCGTACCCCGTCGCGCATCCGGTGGCCACGGCGCAGCGGTTGGACGCGCGTACGCAGGCCGTGTACGACGCGCTCGCGCTGCCGCAGGCACGCCTCGATTCCGAGGGGCCCCGCAAGGTCCTCTATTCCGGGGTCAACGATTGCCACCCCCGTGGCCTGGCCTACGCCTTCGACCTCCGTGCCCAACCACCCGGCGAGGAACGGACCGTCACCATCAACGAGAGCTGGGCGCTGGCAGGCGTCGGGCGGCCGCAGGCGTTGGAGGCGATGCAGCGGGCACGCCGGACGCTGACCGCCGCCGGATGGTCCGTCACCTCCTTCGCCGACAACGAGGTCGAGCTCACGCTGCGAATGACGCCCCCCGCGACCGCACCCGGTGTGTCCGAGAAGATCGTCGTCACCCACACCCCGGGCGACCGTCTGGCGGTCTCCGCCCACGCCGGCTGCGCGAAGATGCCGGACAACGTCGGCACCAACCAATGGGGCGAGCCGGCCCTGCCCACCCCCACGGCACCCGCACAGCTCAGGCCCGCCACCGAGGACGGCGCCCGAGGGTGACGGATCCGGGCCCCACCCGTCGGTGTGAGCGCCGGTGGCGTGGCGTTGGGCTGCGGTGCACAGGGGGCCGGGTCAGCTGGCTGCAGCGTTCCGGGTGCCGGGCTGGGAGAGCCAGGAGGCGGCCTCGGCCAGCCGGTTCAGGTTGGTCGGGATCAGGGCCGGGTCGGCGTGGTGGTGGTCGAGGGCGGTCGCGAGAATGCCGATGATCGTGTCGTCGCCGTAGTCGCGGGCGGCGATGTGACTGCCGCACATGCCGCAGAATCCTCGGGTGGTCCTGCCCTCGTAGGTGTCGAACCAGGTCGGCTCGGCGCCGGTCCACTCCAGTCCGGCCGCCGAGAACCCGACCCACCACTGGAACGGCGCGCCGGAGCGCCTGGCGCAGTGCTCGCAGCGGCACACGTGCGGGTCGTCCACCGGGCCGGTGACGGTGAAGCGGATCTTCCCGCACAGGCATCCACCGGAGCGGACCTCTGGGTCGGGGCCTGGGGCGACGGTGTCGATGTTTTCGGACACTAGTTCAGTTTCCTTGCGTGACAGGAGAGTTGGCCACCAGTGTGCCATTTCGTTGCCATCGGAGGCGGCCATGCGTGGGCCTCGGGTCGATCATCGTCCACCGGGGGCGGGTCCACGGTAGCGGCCGCTTCTCGCGTCGGCGGCGCATGGGGCCGGGCGTGGACCGGGTCGGAACATGGACGCCGCCTCCGTTGTCCGGCGTGCCGGTGCTCGTCGCCCGGCCGTCCGCCGAGCACACTGAACGCTGTGACCGATGTGCGCGAGAACCTGAGCTACCAGACGTTCGGCCGGGCGGTGCGCGAACTCGCGCAGATGATCGCCGATGATGGGTACGATCCCGACCTCATCCTGAGCATCGCCCGAGGCGGTGTGTTCGTAGCGGGGGGTCTGGCGTATGCGCTGGACTGCAAGAACATCCACCTTGTGAATGTCGAGTTCTATACGGGCGTGGGTACCACTCTTGAAATGCCCGTCATGTTGGCGCCTGTCCCCGCGGCGATCGACTTCACCGACAAGAAGGTCCTGATCGCCGACGACGTCGCCGACACGGGCAAGACGCTGAAGCTGGTGCACGACTTCTGTCTCGGTCACGTCGCCGAGGTGCGGTCCGCCGTCATCTACGAGAAGTCGCACTCCCTCGTGCAGTGCGAGTACGTGTGGAAGCGTACGGATGAGTGGATCAACTTCCCGTGGTCGGCGGAACCGCCGATCGTCCGGCGCGAGGGCCAGGTGTTCGACGCCTGATCGGAGTACGCGAGCCGGACAACAACCATGAACGAGGGGGCCGGCGTTAGGCTCCAATCCCCCTCGGCGACGAGCAGCGTGACCCGCTACCTCTGCCGTGCCCCGGGGGCCTCGTCGTACGGCCAGGCCTCGCGGACAGAGCGGGGATGTCCGGATCCGGCATGACGACAGGTCAACTGTTCAAGACCGAGCCGGTGGTGACGCTTCGTCGTGGTGTCGGCGTACCGGGGGAGTGTGACACGGCTGGCGCGGGGCGCGGGGCGCGGGGGCGCGGGGGCCGGGGGTAGGGGGCAGGGGTCTGGGCGCGGGTGTGTGGGTGGGGCGGGACGTGGCGTGTCGGCGGCCCCGCAGTCACGGGCTGGCCGCGGCCGGCGGGTGTCGTTCGGCCGTGGCCCTTCCGGGGTGTCCCCGCCGGGCCGGGTGGCCGGTCGGATCCGGCCATGCCCCGTGGGGGCGGTGGAGGTGTTCGCGGCTGTGGGGGCGGGGTGTGGTGTTTGAGCAGTCGGGTGGGTGGGGGTTGTTGGTGTCCGTGATTTCCGTTCTTGTGTGGTTCCTTCGTGATTGAACCGAGGGGATGTTTCACGAAGATAACGAATCGCGGTTGATGCGAGACTCGTCCGTTCACTTATTGACGTCACTGTGGGTGGCCGGGTTAACTCCGTGTGCCCCACCCCGCCCCCGCCGCTTCATCCCCCACTGCTTCGCCCCCCACTGCTTCACGCTCACCGCCCCGCCCCACCTTCGCCGTCCCATCTCAACCCTCACCCCACCCCCCACCGCTGTGTCGCGGTGATGTCAGGGAGGCACCCTCACATGAACGCCAAGATGCGTCGCGCCGCCGTCGCCGCCGCTGTCCTTTCACTCGCTCTGCCTCTGGCGGCGTGCGGCAAGGCCGGTGATGACGGTCAGCAGGAGTCCGCGGACGCCGGCGCCGGCGGCGCGAACAGGTCGATCGGCCTGCTGCTGCCGGAGAACGCCTCGTCGTCGCGGTACGAGTCCTTCGACCGTCCGTTCATCGAGGCGAAGGTGAAGGCGCTGTGCCCGGATTGCACGGTGAAGTACGGCAACGCCGAGGGCAGCGCCGCGCGGCAGAAGCAGCAGTTCGACACCCTGATCGCGGAGGGCGTGAAGGTGATCGTCCTGGACGCCTTCGATGCCAAGGCCACCCAGTCGTGGGTGAAGGACGCCGCGGACAAGGGCGTCAAGGTCGTCGCGTACGACCGGCTGGCCACGGGGCCGGTGGCCGCGTACGTGTCGTTCGACAACTTCAAGGTCGGTGAGCTGCAGGGCCAGGCGCTGTTGGAGGCGTTGGGCGCGAAGGCCGCGGAGTCCGACATCGTGATGATCAACGGGGACGAGGCGGATCCGAACGCCGCGCAGTTCAAGAAGGGCGCGCACTACGCCCTGGACGGCAAGGTCCGGAAGATCGTCTACGAGCAGTCGGGGGAGTGGAAGCCGACCGTGGCGGGGCAGAAGATGGGCGCGGCGATCAGCCAGTTCGGGAAGAAGGGCTTCCAGGCGGTGTACTCCGCCAACGACGGCATGGCGGGTGCGATCATCGCCCAGCTGAAGGCCGCGGGCATCAGCGTTCCGGTCGGCGGCCAGGACGCGGGTCTCGACGCGATCCAGCGCATCGTCGCGGGCGAGCAGACGTTCACCGTCTACAAGGCGTACAAGCCGATCGCGGAGAACGCCGCGGAGATCGCCGTCGGCCTGATCCAGGGCAAGGACATCCGGGCCGTCGCCTCCACGACCATCGACAGTGCCACCGACGTGAAGATCCCGGCCAGGCTCCTGCGGCCGGTCGTGGTCACCAAGGCGAACATCAACACCACCGTGATCGCCGACGGCCTCTACACGCCCGCCGACATCTGCACCGCGGACTACGCGGCCGCCTGCGCCGCGGCCGGCATCACCAAGTAGCCCACCTCCAGGTCCGGGCAGCACGCGGCCTTCCCCGAGCGGGACGTCACCGGCCCGGCCCCGAGAAAGGCGCCGGTGGCCCCGGGGCAGTACGTCGGCGGTCCCGGGTGGAACGTCGGCGGTCCCGGGCAGCGGCGCGGGGGGCACCCCGCGGTCTCGGCCGGCCCCCGCGCCGCTGCCCGCCCCTTGGTGGGGAGCACACCCCCGAGGCCCCGCCCCACCTGCGGCACCAGGGAGCGCATGATGCTCCCTCGGGTGGGGCGGGGCCCCGGACCGCAGGCCCCGTACCACAAGGCCCCGGGTCGGCCGGGCCCGGGAGGGACACCGCGGGCCCATCGAACAGAGGTGGCGTGACCTCCGGCAGCACGTCGAGCTGCGCGAGGCCTCCCTCGGGGACTGCGGCCGCTCTGCGGAACCCCCTGCGGAACCCCCCTGCGGAACCCCCCCCTGCGGGCACGAACGTGCCTGCTTCTCCGGCCCTTTGGTGCCGGCTCGTCCCCGAGTCTTCGGCCCGCGGTTCTCCGGAGCCGGATCGGTGATGCCGGAGGAATCACAGCGGGATGGTCCGTAGAGTGAGAGCCGTTCCGCGTACCGCCTCGATACTGTGGCTTCGTATGACCGGCACCGAGATCGAGATCACCGAAGACCTGGTCCGCGACCTTCGGCCTGGGTAGGCCTGTCCACGCCGGCCGGTAGTCGGTGCGGTTTTGTGGTCCTGTCGGTGCTGTGGTCTACCGTGCCTTGCCATGGGCTATGACGTGCACATCACGCGGCGTGAGATCTGGTGGGACGAGGAAGGTCCGGACATCAGCACGCTGGAGTGGGAGGCGGTGGTCGCCGGCGATCCCGACCTGGTGATGTTCTCGCCCGATGGCGGCTGGGGCGGAGAGCCTCAGTGGATCGCCGAGTTGGCCACGGGCTCGCAGGACCCTGAACTCGGCGAGGCGATGTACTGGCGGGAGGGGAGGATCGTGGCCAAGCATCCGAGCGATCCGTTGCTCGCGAAGATGTGCCAGGTGGCGAGGGTGCTGGAGGCGCGGGTCCAGGGTGATGACGGTGAGTACTACGACGCCTGAGGTGGGGGTCACCGTGGAGTGATCAAGGGTTGTGTGGGGCTCTCGGCCTGGTCGCGCGTGGAACGGCGCGCCGTTGCCCGCGATCTCGATACTCAGCTGGGCGCCGAGTTCCTCGAAGCCGAGGGAGGCCGCGACACGGCGGGAGGCGGCCGGGGCGGGCTCGCGTTCGCCCGTCGGGAGGGCATCGGGCGGGTTGGGGATCTTCGTTGACATGCCGTCAGAGGGGGGTCAACGATGGCCCTTATGCGTTTTCTTCGGCGTGTGCGTGCGGATCTGCTGGCAGGGGCGAATCTGGAGATCTACACGACGGCGTTGCTGTCGTTGGTGCTGGCGGTCCTCGGTGCCCTCGGTGCGGTCGGAGGGGAGGTGCTGGCCGCGGCCACGCTGGCGACGCTCGCGCTGCTGGCCGGTGGCATGCTCACCAGCCGCCGGCAGGTGGCGGAACTGACCGCGGAGGTGCGGGCCCGCGGCAGGGGAGAGATCTCCGCCGCGGAATTCCTCGGCAGGGGCAAGGCGGACCTCCTGGAGCATGTGCGGGCCGCGCAGGACATCCGGATCGTCGGGGTGACGCTGTCGCGTACGCTGCGCGACCTGGTGGACGAGCTCCAGCGCAGGGCGGTCGCCGGTGCGGTGGTCAGGGTGGCGCTGATCGACCCGGCCGGTCCGGCGCCCGAGGAGGCGGCGCGCCGCAGCACCACCCCCGACCGCGCCGGGATGTACCGCAACCGGCTGCTGTCCTCCGTCGACCTGCTGCGCGAGCTCGCCGAGACGCCGGGCGCGCAGGCCAGGGTCGAGGTGCGGTTCCTCGACTTCGTCCCGGCCTTCGGACTGGTCCTGATCGATGCGCACCAGCGCGAGGGCCGTATCCACGTCGACCTGTACTCGCACGGCTCGGCCAGCGGGGACGCCGTCTTCACCGTTCTCCCGCACCGCGACGGCGAGTGGTTCCAGCACTTCCGCGGGGAGTTCGACAAGGTCTGGGAACAGGGCCGGCCGACGCGTCCGATGGCTTCGCCGTGCCCGCGGGGGTGTGAGAGAGGCCGGCGGGGGTCTGCGGGGCCTGGCCGGGTTTCCGGGCACGGCCCCCGGAGGGCCCGCACGCTGCCCGACGGGCCCGGGGGTCGTCCAGTGCGTGTTCGAGCCGGGTCGGGAACCCGTCGAAGCCCTCCGGTACCAGGGCCCGGGTCAGGATCAGGGCCTCGCGTTGGGCTGCCACGTGGTCGGGGTCGAAGCCGAGGGCGGGCATGCGGTCCAGGAGGACGCAGGCGCGCTCGGGCAGCAGGGCCCGGTCCGATCCTGCCCTCGGCCACCAGCAGGAGCACCAGGGTGGTGACGAAGCTCTTGGTACTGCTGCCGATGCGCATGTGTCCGTCCGCCAGCGCCCTGCCGCTCCCGCCCAGCTCGCTCACACCGGCACTGCCGGCCCACTCGCCCCGCTTGTCGTTCACCCGGATCCGGACCCCGAGGAAGCCGGACCCGGCGACCTCCTCGACGGCCTTCTGCAGCCGCGGACGATCCTGGGCCCGGCGGGAAAGGCCGGTGGACATGTGAGGCTCCTTCACAGCGGTGGTGCTCGGGGCGGCGTCCTGCCGCTGAGAGGAGCCTTGGGGTCTGGAGCGCCTCGCCCCGGCCGAGGGGGAGGCGGCCCGGTGCGGGCCGTGGTGTCGGCTCGCGGGTCCAACGGCCGGTGGCGGTGTCGGACTGCGCCACCGCCAGGACCGGTACCCGCCCGACCGGTTCGTCGGGCCGGGGGTCGGCGGCCGGGGTCCCGGCGGGTCGCGCTGCCGTGATCGCGGGCCGTTCCCGGGGTGGCCCTCGCCCGTCGGGGGTGCTGCGATGGTTCAGGACGTGGGGGCGGTGGCGGGGGGCAGCAGCTACCGGACCACCGAGTTCTACGCCCAGCCGCCCGCCGACGGCCTCTGGGCCTGCACCACCATGCCCGGCTACACCCACACCGGGGTCATGAGCAGCTACACGTGCTCCAGCGGCGGGAGCTACACGACTAACCAGTTCCTGCTCTACAAGCCCGTGACCGGCATGTGGGCCTGCTCCGTGCCGTCCGGGTTCACGTACACGGCCACCCAGCAGACCTACACCTGCTCCGGTGGCGCCGGCTACACCACCACCCAGTTCCTGCTGCGCGCGCTGTAGGCGCCGAGGGCCCGCCTCCGGCGGCTTGATGCCCTGCTCCAACAGCTCGGCCGCCTGGATCCGTACCGCTTCCCGGCGTCCACGTCCTGCGGCGGTCAGCCCGTCCCCATCCGCGTATCTCACACACAGGACGTACAGCCACCGCTCCAGGCCCAACAGGAACTTCGCGAAATCACCCTGACGGGCCGAAGTCAGTACTCCGATGAGCGCAGGGTCTGTCGGGGGGTGTTCCTACGGTCCGGAGCATGAACGACGTTCGTTCCTGAACCTGCCGCCTGTGGCGGCGCTGGTCGGGCGGGCCGCGCTGCTGCTGCGGGAGTTCAACGAAGCGGCCATGGCCGGCTCCACCCTGGACCCGGCCGCTCTGACGGAGGTCTTCGACGGGGTGATCGCGGTTCTCGAGCGGCTGCCCAACACCCTGCGCCGCCTCGGAGGTCATCTCGTGTGCGTCCGGAGCCGGGGCGCTGTGGCGGACCCGCTGGGCCGCGACGCCGGCGAACTGGCCGAACGGGTCCGTCAACGCTGCCACGACACGGCGGAGGCGTTGCCCGCGATGACGGCGGCGCTGCGGCAGGCACGCGCGCTCACGGCCGGCCTTACCTGCGCCGGGCTGCGGCGCCCGGCGCTGGAAGGCCTCGGGAGGGCGGACGGGTGGACGGGACCCGGGCGCCGGCCCGGGCCGAGGACGCCACGGGCCCGCCGTCCGGCGCCTGCCGGGAGGGCTGCGCTCCGGTGCCCGGTGGTGGCCGGCATGGTGTGGGCGGCGGGCGGGTCACGTGCCGGCTTCCTCGGGAAACCAGCCGAGGAGGTAGGCGGCGCTGGTGCGGACCGCCGGATCCTGATCGTTCAGCAGGGGCAGTAGGCCCGGCAGTTGGGCGCGGACGGCGTCGTAGGAGCGCAGCGCGCCTTCGCGGAGTCGATGGGGTGGCCTGCCGCACAGTACTCCCGGCCCTTGCGGAGCTGATCCAGCCTGGTCTCGTCGCTCTCCGCGGCGATCTGTGCGTCGTACCGGCGCAGGTTCTCCTGCGGGCTGGTGACCGCGGCGCGCCAGGCGGCGGTGTCGATACCCAGCGGAAGGTCGTAGGTGTCGTGCCAGTCGACGGCCAGACGGGTCAGCAGCATCAGCGCCTCGGTCCGGGTGCCAGCCGGGCCCGCGACGGCGATCCGGGCGAGGAACGGCACCGCGAAGGGGGAGGCGGAGTACCTGGTCCCCTGGTGGCAGATGCTGTTGAAGAGACGCTCGAAGGCCAGCTCCCTGGCCTTCTCGTCCTCCCCGCACGCGGCCCGCAGTTCACCGGGCATGTCGGTGGCGCTCCCGTAGGCGTGCCCCAGAGCAGCCCAGTCGATGTCATCCAGCCCGGCCAGCAAGTCCTCGCTCATGATCCACACGCTCGCATGCACCACTGACACCGACTCCGACAGGCCATCCGCCCGCTTGGGCCCCGCGGTCACACTCCGGTGAGGCGGGCCCGTCCGGCCTCGCCGCCTGGCGGTCCCTCTCACCTGCGGCCCTCCCTCTCACCCGGCCGCAGCCGTCCCGTCCCGCCCGGCTGTGCCGCTGGCCGCCGGGCTGTACCGCTGTCGGCCACGGCCAGACCGACCGCCCGGCCGCCCGTGACCAGCAACTGACCTGAGCCGCCGACAGTTCGTCCCCCTCCGCCCGGCGGCCGCTACTGCCGGTCCAGCCACTCCGCTGGGGGGAGATGGGTCTCCGTGGAGTCGCCGGGCCGGTCCGCCCAGAAGGTGCCGATGAGCACCGGTCGGGTGAGGAGGACGTCGTCGGCCCGCTGGGTGGCGCCGAAGAATCCCAGTTCCTCCGAGGCGAGGTCCCCCAGGTAGGTGTACTGCAGGAAGATGTCGCGGGTGTCCGTGTACCGGGTGAGGTCGGCGGCGAGCCGGGACGGCGCGCGGCCCACCAGCGCAATCCCGTCCAGCAGGACCTGGGGGCCGCGCAGGGCGTCGATGGCCACGCCCACCAGGCGCCCGGTGCTGAAGTAGGCGGTGACCGCCGGCCGGTCGCGCGTGTGCGGGGGTTGTACTCGCGGCTGAGCACCGTCCCGTAGTGCGGCTTGTCCTTGCTCCACGGGAGGAGCTCCGGTACGCCGTGGAGGGCTTCCTCCGCCTCCCCGGGTGTCATCCCGAATCGCAGCGGGCCCACACCGCGGAGCGGCTCCGCCGTCCATCGGATCCGCTTCTCCTCCGCGACAACATCCCAGCTCACGTCCCGCTCCCCTTCTCTTTCTCTCCGCCGGTCCTGGAAGTCCCGGCCCCGCCGGCTGGTCCCTCCGGCCCGGGGGAGCGTACGGCAGGGCAATGACACCGCGGCCGCACCGCAGGTGCGCTCGGCGGCCGTCCGGTCCGCCCGCGTCCGTCCGGCCTGCCCGCGCCGGCCCGGGCC
>NZ_JBSGFD010000084.1:0-34904 GCF_053603215.1 Kitasatospora sp. NPDC004240
CGGTGACCACCACCACCGGCAGGACGACCTCGTGCTCCTCGAAGCGCGTCATGGCGAGCGGGTCGGCCAGGAGCACGCTGGTGTCGAGAACGTACGTGCGCCGGTCTGGTGTCCGGCGGCTCTTGGAACTGACCACTAGGCCTCCAGAGCGGATGACCCTGCGTCATCCGCGGCAAGCCGGCCCCCGCTGCCCCGGTGGCCTCGGGGCCGGTCGCTACGGAGTATTCCCAGGCGAGGGGCGGTGCATTCGCGCTCCGGACGAACTGACGGATCATTGCCGGTGAACGTTTGCCCCCTCGCCGGGGCGGGGTAGGCCAGCTCTACTGGAGACCGTGCCGCACGGCGCGGCCCCGCACGGCCCCCCGGAGGCGTCCCGGGGGCGTGTCCGTGGGGAGGGTCAGAGGCCCATCCGCCGGTGCCGCTGCTCGTAGTCGCGCAGCGCCCGCAGGAAGTCGACCTTCCGGAAGGCCGGCCAGTACGCCTCGCAGAAGTAGAACTCGCTGTGCGCGCTCTGCCAGAGCAGGAAGCCGGAGAGCCGCTGCTCGCCGGAGGTGCGGATCACCAGGTCGGGGTCGGGCTGGCCCTTGGTGTACAGGTGCTCGGCGATGTGCTCGACGTCCAGGATCTCGGCCAGCTCCTCGATCGAGGTGCCGCGGCCGGCGTGCTCCTGGAGCAGCGAGCGGACGGCGTCCGCGATCTCGTGCCGGCCGCCGTAGCCGACGGCGACGTTGACGGTGATGCCGTCGATCCCGGCGGTCTCGTCGGCGGCCCGCTTGAGCACGTCGGCGGTGTGCTGCGGCAGCAGGTCGAGCGCGCCGACCGGGTGGACCCGCCACCGGCGGGCGGCGGCGAGGCCGGTGACGGCGTCCTCGATGATGCCCAGCAGCGGCACCAGCTCCTCGGCCGGCCGGGAGAGGTTGTCGGTGGAGAGCATCCACAGGGTGACGACCTTGACGTGGGTCTCGTCGCACCAGCCGAGGAACTCGGAGATCTTGTCCGCACCGCGCTGGTGCCCGTAGGCGGTCGAGCCGCCGGTCGCCTTCGCCCAACGGCGGTTGCCGTCGAGGATCACGCCGATGTGGTTCGGAGTGCGGGCGAGGTGCACCTCGACCCGGCGGCCGTACAGGCCGTACATACCGTCCAGCAGGGTGCGCAGCCCCGGCGTACGTTCGACGACATCGCGCAGACCCATGGTTTTCGGCCCCTCCGTACTCTTCCCCGGTGTGCGTCACAAGCCCCCGGCGCAGCCTACTCCGGGTGGCTGTCCCTCGGTAAAGCCGCAGGCCACGGTCAGGTCACGAACCTGTACGAGGTCTGTCCCGGCGGGTGTCGGCCGGATGGCCGGAAGGTGTCGGGGCATATGCCCTGGGCGCGCGCCCGGGGCCGGTGCGGGCCGGATACGGAACGGTCTCGGCTGCCTTAAGCCTTCCGTAAAGCGACGGTTCAATGCTTGACGACCCCTAGTGGTCTAGTCCAGCTTTTGACCCAGGGCGGAACAAGCACCAGCGAACGCCGAAGCCGCCCGAAGGCAGTACTGCGGACCTCCCCTCCCCCACACGCGGCCGCCGCGCCCCCCACCGCGGCGGCCGCCCCTCCTCCCAGGAGCGTCACACCCATGGCCCGTACGCTGAACCAGCCCGCGCACCGGCGCCGGCGCAGCACCCTCCCGGCCCTCGCGGCCGGCGCCACCGCGCTCGCCCTGGCCGGCAGCGGTCTCGCCCTCTTCGCCGGCGGCGCCAACGCCGCGGTGGGCAACCTGGTCGTCAACGGCGGCTTCGAGAGCGGCCTCGGCAACTGGAGCTGCTCCGGCGCCGCGAGCGCCGTCACCTCCCCGGCCCACTCCGGCACCGGTGCCCTGCAGGCCGCCCCGGGTGCCGGCGACACCGCCGAGTGCGTGCAGACCGTCAGCGTGCTGCCCAACACCAGCTACACGCTGAGCGGTTGGGTGCAGGGCCCGTACGTCTACCTGGGTGCGCGGGGCACCGGCGGCACCGACCCGAGCGCGTGGTCCGCCCAGAGCAGCTGGAACCAGCTCTCCACCACCTTCACCACCGGCGCCAACACCAACAGCATCACGCTGTACGTGCACGGCTGGTACGGCCAGGGCGCCTACAACGCGGACGACATCACGCTGACCGGCCCGGCCGGCACCGCCTCGCCGACCCCCACCGCGACGGTCACCCCCACCCCGACCGCCACCGCCACCGCCACGCCCACCCAGACGGCCTCCCCGACCGCCACCGCGACGCCGACCCAGACGGCCACGCCCACCCAGACCGCCACGCCGACCCCCACGGCCACCAGCACCGGCAACCCGAACACGAGCCTGCCCAAGCACGTGGTCACCGGCTACTGGCACAACTTCGACAACAAGGGCAACAACCTCCAGAAGCTGAGCGACGTCCAGAGCGCGTACGACATCATCGCGGTCTCCTTCGCGGACGCGGTCGCCAATCGCCCCGGCGCCATCAGCTTCCACCTGGACCCGGAGCTCTCCTCGGGCCTCGGCGGCTACACCGACGCGCAGTTCCGCGCCGACGTGAAGGCCAAGCAGGCGGCCGGCAAGAAGGTCATCATCTCCATCGGCGGCCAGAACGGCGCCATCCAGGTGAACGACGCGGCCGCGGCGAACACCTTCGTCGAGACCGCCTACGCCGTGATCAAGGACTACGGCTTCGACGGCCTGGACGTCGACCTGGAGAACGGCCTCAACCCGACCCACCTGGGCAACGCGCTGCACGCCCTGCAGGCCAAGATCGGCCCGAGCTTCATCCTGACCATGGCCCCGGAGACCATCGGGATGTACTCCACCGCCGGCTCCTACTTCCAGCTGGCGCTGAACACCAAGGACATCCTGACCGTCGTCAACACCCAGTTCTACAACTCGGGCGGCATGAACGGCTGCGACGGCAAGGTCTACAACCAGGGCACCATCGACTTCATCACCGCCCAGGTCTGCACCCACATCCAGGGCGGTCTGCGGCCCGACCAGGTCGGCATCGGCGTCCCCGCCTCCACCAAGGCGGCCGGCGGCGGCTACGTCGCCCCGAGCGTGGTCAACAACGCGCTGGACTGCCTGGCCACCGGCAAGAACTGCGGCAGCTTCGTCCCGCCGGCCAAGTGGCCGACCATCCGGGGCGCGATGACCTGGTCCACCAACTGGGACTCCGTCAACGGGAACGCCTTCTCCGGCACCGTCGGCCCGTTCGTCCACTCCATGCCGTAATCCCCCCGGCGCGCCGCTCCTTGAGGGTGGGGCCTGCGCGCCGACGGAGAGGCCCGTCGTACCCGATCCCGGTACGACGGGCCTCTCCCCTTTATCGCGTCCCCTCCGGTCAGGCCTGTACGAGGACCGCGGCCAGCGCGCCCAGCAGCAGGAACGGCCCCGCCGGCAGCTCCAGCCCACGCACCCGCTCCCGCCGGACCAGCGCCACCAGCGCCCGGCCGCTCCCCCACAGGCCCGCCAGCAGGCAGGCCGCGAACAGCCCGGACAGGGCCGCGCCCCAGCCGTACCACCCGAGCAGCGCGCCGAGCGACAGGGCCAGCGGGGAGTCCCCGCCGCCCATGAGGCCGAACCAGGCGGGCAGTTCGAACAGCACCCCGGCGGCCAGCGCCACCAGCAGGCAGCGCACCAGCACACCCGGCCGGCCGTCCAGCAGCGCGGCCACCGCCAGCAGCGGCGCGAGCCCGGCGGCCAGCGCGGCGGTCAGCGGGTACGGCAGCCGGCGCACCCGGGCGTCGGTGAGGCCGAGCACCACCCCGAGGGCCGCCGTCCACAGCGCGGCCGGCCAGAGCGCGAGCTGCGTCCGGGCCGCGAGGGCGGCGAACACCGCCACGGTGAGCGCCTCCACCACCCCGGGGGCCGGGCCCAGCCGCTCCCGGCAGCCGGGGCAGCGCCCGTTCGGCGGCAGCCCGCGGACCGTCCGGGCGCACTCCGGGCAGGCGGTGCGCGGCGGCTCGCCCTGCGGTACGGCCCGGCGCACCACCAGACCGCGCAAGGCCGGCGCGACCAGCAGCCCGGCCGCGGCGACGGCGACCACCGCGACGACGGGTACGGCGGCGGCCGGCGCGGCGACGGGCCCGGCTGTTGCGGCTGCGGCAAAGGTCACGGCTCCCCCTCCGTCCGTTCTCTCGCGGCCGAACTTATACCCGTGAGCCCCGCGCCTGGGCTACGCCGGGATCCGGGCCCGCCGACCCCACCTCGCCAAGGCGCTCCGGGGCTGCCGCCTGGCGATCCAAGGAGGGGCGTCCGCGCAGGTCAGCACGTGTCCCACGACACGCGCCGGGCGGCCCCGGCGGCCCGTAAAGTAGGCAGGCATGCAGGTGATCCAGTCCAGCAAGCTCGCCAATGTCTGCTACGACATCCGTGGCCCGGTGCTCGACGAGGCGATGCGGCTGGAGGAGCAGGGCCACCGCATCCTGAAGCTCAACACCGGCAACCCCGCCGTGTTCGGTTTCGAGGCGCCCCCGGAGATCCTCCAGGACATCCTGCGCAACCTCTCCACGGCGCACGGGTACGGCGACTCCAAGGGCCTGCTCTCGGCGCGGCGCGCCGTGGTGATGCACTACGAGGAGCGCGGCCTGCACGGCCTCACCGTCGAGGACGTCTTCCTCGGCAACGGCGTCTCCGAGCTGATCCAGCTCGCCATGACCGCGCTGCTGGACGACGGCGACGAGGTCCTCGTCCCGGCCCCGGACTACCCGCTGTGGACGGCCTCGGTCTCGCTGGCCGGCGGCACCGCGGTGCACTACCGCTGCGACGAGCAGTCCGAGTGGTACCCGGACCTGGCCGACATCGAGGCGAAGATCACCGACCGGACCCGGGCCATGGTGGTGATCAACCCGAACAACCCGACCGGCGCGGTCTACCCCCGCGAGGTCCTGGAGGGCCTGGTCGAGATCGCCCGCCGGCACAAGCTGGTGGTCTACGCGGACGAGATCTACGACAAGATCCTCTACGACGACGCCGAGCACGTACCGCTGGCCACCCTGGCCCCGGACCTCTTCTGCGTCACCTTCAACGGCATGTCCAAGTCCTACCGGGTGGCCGGCTTCCGCTCCGGCTGGATGGTGCTCTCCGGCGACCGGACCCGCGCCCGCAGCTACATCGAGGGCCTGACCGTGCTCGCCTCGATGCGGCTGTGCGCCAACATGCCGGCCCAGCACGCGGTGGCGGCCGCACTCGGCGGCCGGCAGTCGATCAAGGACCTGGTGCTGCCCGGCGGACGGCTGCTGGAGTCCCGGGACGCCGCGTACAAGCTGCTCAACGAGATCCCCGGGGTCAGCTGTGTGAAGCCCAAGGGCGCGCTGTACGCGTTCCCGCGGCTCGACCCCAAGGTGTACAAGATCAAGGACGACGCGCAGATGGTGCTGGACCTGCTGCGCGCCGAGCGGATCCTGCTGGTCCAGGGCACCGGCTTCAACTGGCCCGAGCCCGACCACTTCCGGCTGGTCACGCTGCCGCGCGCCGAGGAGATCACCGACGCGGTCACCCGGATCGGCGACTTCCTCAGCGGGTACGCCCAGCCCTGATCACCGGTCACCCGGTCCACGTATGATGCGCGGACGTCGGCGGCCGGACGCGGGTCCGGGCCGGAGGGGGACGGGCTGACCAGGTGCCGGGCACCGGGCCGGCCCGGGCCGACGCGGGACCGGGGCCAGGCCGCCGGATCCGTCCCCCTTGCCCCCACGCTCTCGCGCAAGGAACGGGTCCCATGACCATCCGCAGACCGCTCCGCCCTGCCCGCGCCGCCGCCGTCGCCGGCGCCGCCGTGGCGATCCTGGCCGCGCTGCCGGCCACCCCGGCCGCTGCGGGCGGCTTCGTCCCGCCCAGGACCAGCACCCTCGTGAACCTCAACAGCGGCAAGTGCCTGGAGATCGGCGACTGGAGCACCGCCAACGGCGCCGCGGCCCGCCAGTGGGACTGCACCGGCGGTGCCAGCCAGCTGTGGGACCTGCGCCCGCACGACGGCGGCTTCCTGCTGGTCAACCGCCACTCCGGCAAGTGCCTGGAGATCGCCGACTGGAGCATCTGGGACGGTGCCGCGGCCCGCCAGTGGGACTGCCACGGCGGCCGCAACCAGCACTGGAACTACTCCGGCGACATCGGCGGCAGCAAGGACCTGCACATCCAGAACGGCAACTCCGCCAAGGTTCTGGAGGTCGCCGACTGGCGCACCGACAACGGCGCGCCGGTCCGCCAGTGGTCCGCGACGCCGTACCCGAACTGGAACGCCAACAAGCGCTGGGTCACCGCGATCAAGCTGACCTGAGCCACCGTCCGGTCCGGGCGGCTGTGTACGATGCGCCCTTGAGTCGGCGGCCCTGACCCGCGGTCAGGGCCGTAGGGGGGACGGGCCGCGGCCCGGGGCCGGCCTGGACACCGGTGCGCTGTGGCCCGGTGTTCCACCCCTGCTCCCGTACGCGCGCAAGGGATCGGATCCACCATGGCCCGTCTTCTTCTCCCCCGTGCCGGCGCGGTCGCCGTCGGCACGGCGGCCCTCCTCCTCGCGGTGCTGCCCGCCACCCCGGCCGGGGCCATCGGCTACCAGCTCCCCAAGGCCGACCGTCTGATCAACTCCAACAGCGGCAAGTGCCTGGAGGTCGCCGACTGGCGCACCGACAACGGCGCGCCGGTCCGCCAGTGGGACTGCACCGGCGGGGCCAACCAGATCTGGGAGTTCCGCCAGGTCAACTACTACGCCGGCGAGATGCTGGTCAACAAGCACTCCGGCAAGTGCCTGGAGATCGGCGGCTGGAGCACCGCGGACGGCACCCCGGCCAGCCAGTGGGACTGCCACGGCGGCCTCAACCAGGTCTGGGCGAACGGCAGCAACTGGAACGTCCCGAAGGGCCCGCGGGAGCTCGGCTTCATCAACGCCCACTCCCACGGCTACCTGGAGGTCGCCGACTACCGCACCGACAACGGCGCGCCGGTCCGCCAGTGGCGCGACGGCACCGGCTGGAACAAGTACTGGACCGTTCCGGGCATCAAGCTGCTCTGATCCGCCCGGCCGCGGCCGGCCGGTGAACGCCGACGGCCGGAGTCCGGGTCCGGACGATCTCCCCCGGCTCAGTCGGGGTGAGGGGTCGTCCGGCCGGGGCTCCGGCCGTCGGTCAGGTCATGACGACCGGCGGATCAGCCGGTCGCCGGGATCAGCCGAGACGCTTCACCAGGGCGCGGTACTCGTCCCACAGCTCGGTGGGGGTGTGCTCGCCGAACAGCTCCAGGTGGGCCGGCACCAGCGCGGCCTCCTGGCGCCAGATGTCGGCGTCCACCGAGAACAGCAGGTCGAGGTCGGACTGCGCGATGTCCAGCCCGTCGAGGTCGAAGCCCTCGACCTTCGGCAGCACGCCGATCGCGGTCTCGACGCCCTCGCCGGTGCCCTCCAGGCGCTCGACGATCCACTTGAGGACGCGGCTGTTCTCGCCGAAGCCCGGCCAGATGAACTCGCCCGCGCCGTTCTTGCGGAACCAGTTGACGTAGAAGATCTTCGGCAGCTTGTCCGCGTCGGCCTCGCGGCCGATCTTCAGCCAGTGGGCGAAGTAGTCGCCCATGTTGTAGCCGCAGAACGGCAGCATCGCGAACGGGTCGCGGCGCAGCTCGCCGACGGTGCCCTCCTGGGCGGCGGTCTTCTCGGAGGCGATGTTGGCACCCAGGAAGACGCCGTGCTGCCAGTCGAAGGACTCGGTCACCAGCGGGACGGCGGTGGCCCGGCGGCCGCCGAAGAGGATGGCCGAGATCGGGACGCCGGCCTGGTCCTCCCACTCGGGGGCGATGGTCGGGCACTGCGCGGCCGGGACGGCGAACCGCGCGTTGGGGTGGGCGGCGGGGGTGCCGGACTCCGGCGTCCAGTCGTTGCCGCGCCAGTCGGTGAGGTGGGCCGGGGGCTCCTCGGTGAGGCCCTCCCACCACACGTCGCCGTCGTCGGTGAGGGCGACGTTGGTGAAGACCGTGTTGCCCCAGAGGGTGTCGATGGCGTTGGCGTTGGTCTCCACGCCGGTGCCGGGGGCGACGCCGAAGAAGCCGGCCTCGGGGTTGATGGCGTACAGGCGGCCGTCGGCGCCGAAGCGCATCCAGGCGATGTCGTCGCCGATCGTCTCGACCTTCCAGCCCGGGATGGTGGGCTGGAGCATGGCGAGGTTGGTCTTGCCGCAGGCGGACGGGAACGCGGCCGCGATGTACTTGGCCTCGCCGCTCGGCGGGGTGAGCTTGAGGACGAGCATGTGCTCGGCCAGCCAGCCCTCGTCGCGGGCCATCGTCGAGGCGATGCGCAGCGCGTAGCACTTCTTGCCCAGCAGGGCGTTGCCGCCGTAGCCGGAGCCGAAGGACCAGATCTCGCGGGTCTCCGGGAAGTGCGAGATGTACTTGGTGCTGTTGCACGGCCACGGCACGTCCGCCTGGCCCTCAGCGAGCGGGGCGCCGACGGTGTGCACGGCCTTGACGAA
Organism: Kitasatospora sp. NPDC004240; assembly: GCF_053603215.1. Lineage (NCBI taxonomy): Bacteria > Bacillati > Actinomycetota > Actinomycetes > Kitasatosporales > Streptomycetaceae > Kitasatospora > Kitasatospora sp. NPDC004240. Next base: position 8,449 of record NZ_JBSGFD010000084.1, read on the forward strand.
CTCGCCGTCCTCGCCGAGCTGGTCGATCACCGCGCGGCCCATGCGGGTCATCACGCGCATCGAGACGGCGACGTAGGCGGAGTCGGTGATCTCGACGCCGTACGCGGCCAGCGGGGAGCCGACCGGGCCCATCGAGAAGGGCACGACGTACATCGTGCGGCCCTTCATCGATCCGCGGAACAGGCCGTTCTCGCCCTGGAAGACCTCCCGCATCTCGGCGGGGGCCTTCCAGTTGTTGGTCGGGCCGGCGTCCTGCTCCTGCTCGGAGCAGATGTAGGTGCGGTCCTCGACGCGCGCCACGTCCGTGGGGTCCGAGGCGGCGTAGTAGGAGTTGGGGCGCTTGTCCTCGTCGAGCTTGCGGAAGGTGCCCTGGGCCACCAGCAGGTCCGCGAGGCGCTGGAACTCCTCGTCGGAACCGTCGCACCACTCGATGCGCTCGGGCTGGGTGAGCTCCGCGATCTCGCTCACCCAGGCCAGCAGACGCTTGTGGCGGGTGGGCGCGGATGCGCTGAGAGCGAGGTTCTCGTTCGACACGATCGCTCCGTTTCACGCCATCTCGGCGGGGAGGCGGCGTAGCGGGGGTTGAGGGTGCTTGCAGCGTAGCTCCGGGCTTGCGGTCCGAATACGGCGCGACGGCGAAATTGACGCATCCTTTACTACTTCATGTCTGGTTACTTACAGGTAACCAGGCAATCACGTCCCGCCCGGACCGCGTCAACACACCTCCCGAACACTCCAAAACGTCCAACAGTGACCATCGCCACTTCCTACCTCGCGGTAACCTACGCCAGCGTAAGTAGTCGGTAGCATGCTGCCCATGACTGCTGAGCTCCTGGGGAGCACGGAGAGCATCGCCACGGTCGCGGTGCGGAAGCCGAAGTGGCGCGGCTGGCTGCACGCCGGGATGTTCCCGGCCAGCGTCGCCGCCGGGATCGTCCTGATCTGCCTGGCCGACTCCACGTCCGCCAAGATCGCCTGCGCCATCTACTCGGTCAGCGCCTGGCTGCTGTTCGGGGTCAGCGCGGTCTACCACCGCTTCGACTGGGGGCCGCGAGGCGACGCCGTCCTGCGCCGCCTCGACCACGCGAACATCTTCCTGATCATCGCCGGCACCTACACGCCGTTCACCATGCTGCTGCTGGAGGGCGCCGCCCGGCAGCTGCTGCTCTGGGCGGTCTGGGGCGGCGCGCTGGCCGGCATCGCGTTCCGGGTGTTCTGGGTCGGCGCGCCGCGCTGGCTGTACACCCCGGTGTACATCGCGCTGGGCTGGGCCGCCGCCTTCTTCCTGCCGGACTTCCTGCGCACCGGAGGCGTCGCCGTCCTGGTGCTGATGATCGTCGGCGGGGTGCTCTACAGCCTCGGTGGCGTGGTGTACGGGCTCAAGCGGCCCGACCCCTCACCGCGTTGGTTCGGCTTCCACGAGGTGTTCCACGCCTTCACCCTCGGGGCCTTCATCGTGCAGTACGTAGGGGTCTCACTGGTGGCGTACAGCGTCACCGGCTGAACCCGGCAGCCCCTGACGGGCGGGCGCGCGGCCCTTCCCGGGAGGGCCGTCCGCCCGTTCGCCGTCCAGAGCCCGCGACCGCGGCCGCGCGCCCAGCCCGGTCCAGGCGGCCCGGACCGCCCCGGCGCCCTTCCCGGCCGCCCGCCCGTCCAGGGCCTCGCGGGCCCGGCGGCAGCGCTCGCAGTGCGAGGCGTCGGGCGAGCCGGCCACCGTCCGGTGGCCGCGCGGGACGGACGGCGTCCGCAGCGCCCGCCACCGCCGCGCCACGTACACCATGAGCAGCAGGGTCTCCACCCCCGCGACCGTCAGCACCAGGGCGGCGCCGTTGACCAGGTAGGCCGCGACCACCGCCAGCGCGGACCCCATCACCACCGCCGTGCCCCAGACCTGGGCACCGCCCGACCCGTCGTCGGCCATCTCGTCTCCCCTCCGCGCCGGGCCCGTGGTCGGCTCCTGCCGCGCCACCCCATCTCCGCTCTCGACCGCTACGGTCAGCACTGACCGATTGCCACATGGTATCTACCGACAGTCACCCGGAAGGCCCCTCGGGCGGCGAACGGCAGATCAACGTTGCGTCAATTCCCCGTGCGGAACGCGCACTTCCAGGACACACTACGGACCGTGACGAACCGGCGCCGGGAAACGCGGAAAACGGCGAGGGGTGGGCGGCGGAGACCCGCCACCCACCCCTCCCACCCGGCGCGCCACCGGTGGACCGCCCGCGCCTACCGCTCGACACGGACCCCCAGCCGCTCGGCCAGCACGGCCGGGTCGGTGACCGGGGTGTCGCAGGCGAAGTGCCGGCAGACGTACGCGGCGGGCGCCCCGCCGACCAGCGGGCGGTCCGCCAGCAGCGGGACCTCGTCGCTCCCCGGCGCCCCGACCGCGACCACCGCGCCGGGCGCGGTGCCCAGCAGCGCGGCGCGGTGCAGCTCGACGGTCGCCGGGTGGCCGGCCGGGCCGACCACGGCGACCTCGCGCGGCCCGTCCACCAGCGCCTCGGCGGCGGCCAGTCCCCAGCCGATGAACCGCGGCACCCGGGTGGCGAGCGCCCCGACGATGCCCAGCGCCTTCTCGGCGGCGGTGCGGTGGCGCGCCGAGCCGGTGTACGCGGCGTAGCCCAGCAGGGCGCCCGCGGCGGCCGTCCAGCCGGAGGGGGTGGCGTTGTCGGTCGGGTCCTGCGGGCGGCGGATCAGCTCCTCGGCGTCGTCGGCGGTGTCGTACAGCGCGCCGGAGTCCTCGTCCGCGAAGTGCTTGAGGACGGTGTCGAGCAGGGCGCCGGCCAGGTCAAGCCACTCGGCCTCGCCGGTGACGGCGTACAGCGCGAGGAAGCCCTCGGCGGTGTCGGCGTAGTCCTCCAGCACGCCCGCGTTCTCGCCGGCGCGGCCGTCCCGGGAGGTGCGCAGCAGCCGGCCCTCGGGCGTGAGGTGGACGGAGAGCAGCAGGTCGGCGGCGCGCTCGGCGGCCTCGACCAGGTCGGGACGGTCCAGCAGGGCACCGGTCTCGGCGAGCGCGGCGATGGCGAGGCCGTTCCAGGCGGCGACCACCTTGTCGTCCCGGGCGGGCGCGGGCCGTCCGGCGCGGGCCTCGAACAGCCGGGCCCGCAGGCGCTCGTGGGCCGCCGGGTCCTCGGGGTCGGCGAGCAGCTGGAGCACCGAGGAGCCGTGCTCGAAGGTGCCCTCCGCGGTCACCTCGAACAGCTCCGCGGCGAGCGCGGCGTCCTCCTCGCCGAGCACCTCGGCCAACTGGGCGGGCGTCCAGGCGTAGTAGGCGCCCTCGACCGTCCGTCCGGTCGCCGGGTCGAGGCTGTCTGCGTCCAGCGCGGAGGCGAACCCGCCCTCGGGGGTGCGCAGTTCGCGCAGCAGGAAGTCGGCGGTGGAGAGCGCCACCCGGCGGGCGTACCCGTCGCCGGTGGCCCGCCACAGGTGCAGGTAGGCGCGCAGCAGCAGGGCGTTGTCGTACAACATCTTCTCGAAGTGCGGGACCGTCCACGTGGCGTCCACCGCGTAACGGGCGAAGCCGCCGCCGAGCTGGTCGTGGATGCCGCCGCGGGCCATCGCCCCGGCGGTGCGGGCCGCCATCTCCAGGGCCGCCTCGGAACCGGTGCGCACGTGGTGGCGCAGCAGGAACTCGATCGCCATCGCCGGCGGGAACTTGGGGGCGCCGCCGAAGCCCCCGCGCCGCTGGTCGAAGTCACGGGAGAGCGCGATCACGGCCTGGTGCAGCTCCGGCTCGCCGGGCGGCCGGTGCACCCCGCTGCCGACCGCGTACACCGAGGCCCGCTCGGACAGGTCGGCGCGGATCCGGGCGGCGACCTCGCCGACCTCCTCGCGGCGGTCGCGCCAGGCGGCGTCCACGCCCTCCAGGACCTGCTGGAAGGAGGGCATGCCGTGCCGGGGCTCGGGCGGGAAGTAGGTGCCGAAGTAGAAGGGGTCCTTGTCGGGGGTGAGGAAGACCGTCATCGGCCAGCCGCCCTGCCCGGTGGCCGCCTGGACGGCCTCCATGTAGACGGCGTCGACGTCCGGCCGCTCCTCGCGGTCCACCTTCACCGCCACGAACCGCTCGTTGGCGTACCCGGCGAGCGCCTCGTCCTCGAAGGACTCGTGCGCCATCACATGGCACCAGTGGCAGGCCGCGTACCCGACGGACAGCAGCACCGGCACCCCTCGCCGGCGGGCCTCCTCGAAGGCGTCCGGCCCCCAGGGCCACCAGTCCACCGGGTTGTCGGCGTGCTGCTGCAGGTACGGCGAGGTCGCGTCGGCGAGACGGTTCGGCATGCCCCCCATCCTCGCGCATCCCCCCGCCCCCGGCAGCCCCCTACCGCCGGGTGAGCGCCCGCGGGTCGAACCGCACCTCGAACGGCGCGTCGAACACGGCCTCGGCCCCGGCCGGGAAGGTCGCGGTCTCCTTGTAGCGGCCCTCCACCAGCTCGAAGGCCACCACGTGCGGCGCGGGGGCGAGCTCGACCCGCCAGAAGTGCGGGATCGCGGCCTCGGCGTAGAGGCCGGGCTTGATGCCGCGGTCCATGCGCCGGTTGCCGGGCGAGACGATCTCCACGACCAGCCGCACCGCCTCGCAGTCCACGGCGACCGGGTCGTCGGCGGTGGCCTCGGCGTCGACCACCACCAGGTCCGGCACGAACAGGCCGAACGGGACGCGGACGTTGACCGCCTCCAGCACCTCGACCCCGGCACCGGCGGCGATCGCGGCGGTGTCCAACAGGTTGGCGAGGCGCCGTGAGGCCCGCTGGTGGTTCACGGCGGGCGCGGGGGACATCATCAGCGTTCCGTCCAGGAGCTCGTACCGGTGATTGCTCTCGTCCAGCGCGAGTACGTCCTCGACGGTCCACGGACCCTCGTGGTCAAAGGCGACGCTCATCCGACGGCCTCCTGCTCGACTGCCCTGATCCTCGTTCCGCACGACGGCTCCTGTCTGCCGGCCGGCCCCGGTTCACTCGTTCGGGGCTTCGGGCTCCTCGGTGAAGTTGACGCGCTTGAACTGCTTGTTCATCGACCTGGCCAGGAACCAGGTGGCCACGCCGAGGGCGGCGAAGACGACGAAGCCCAGCAGGCCGGGGGTGACCTTGGCCTGGTCGAGGGTTTCTGCGGCGAGGTTGGTGAGGTTCACGGGGGTGCTCATTCCTCCATGGTGGCCCGGCCCACGCCGGGCCGGGCCACCGGGGGTGGGTCAGTCGCGCGTGTCGCCGGCGAGGGTGGCGACACGCACGCCCGCGAACAGGTCGTCCTCGGGCAGGTCGGTGTCGACGAGGGAGCGGGAGAGCTCGTAGTCCTCGGTCGGCCAGACCTCGCGCTGGACCTCCAGCGGCACCCGGAACCACGGGCCGTCCGGGTCGATCTGGGTGGCGTGGGCGATCAGCGCGCGGTCACGGGTCTCGAACCAGTCGTCGCAGCGCACCCGGGTGGTGATCTCGCGCTCCTTGCGGCCGCTCTTCTCCCAGCCCTCGATCCACTCGCCGTACGGCGACTCGTGGCCGTTGTCGGTGAGGTACGCGTGCAGCGCGCGGATGCGGCCCATCGGGAAGCCGTGGTTGTAGTACAGCTTCAGCGGCTGCCAGGGCTCACCGGCGTCCGGGTAGGCGGACGGGTCGCCGGCGGCCTCGAAGGCGACCATGGTGATCTTGTGGGTCATGATGTGGTCGGGGTGCGGGTAGCCGCCGTTCTCGTCGTAGGTCGTGATGACCTGCGGCTTGAACTCGCGGATCAGCCGCACCAGCGGCTCCGCCGCCTCCTTCACGTCCTGGAGGGCGAAACAGCCCTCCGGCAGCGGCGGCAGCGGGTCGCCCTCGGGCAGACCGGAGTCGACGAAGCCCAGCCAGGCCTGCTTGACGCCGAGGATCTCGCGGGCGGCGTCCATCTCCTTGCGCCGGACCTCGTGGATGTTCTCCTCGACGTACGGGTCCCCCTGGAGCTTGGGGTTCAGGACCGACCCGCGCTCCCCGCCGGTGCAGGTGGCCACGAGTACGTCCACGCCCTTCTCGACGTACATGGCCATGGTGGCCGCGCCCTTGCTGGACTCGTCGTCCGGGTGGGCGTGCACCGCCATCAGTCGCAGCTGCTCAGTCAACGCCTTGCTTCCTTCCACAGATGATCCGGGCCTTCCGCAAACGCCGCGCCGCCCTTCACCCGGGCGCGCGGACATGGGCCGCACCGTCACGGGACCCGCCGCGGGGCGTGCTGCCACCGCGGCCCGGCCCCGCCCCCGCCGGACCGGCCGCGGGCGTGCCCCTCCTATAGTGACGGAACGGAGGCGCCTTCCATTCCCGCGCACGACCCCGCGGCCCTCCCAGGAGAGGACTGAGCCACGATGAGCGAGGCCACCAGCACCCCGCGTCCGCCCGAGGGCCGCTACGGCCGGCGTGACGACCGCGCGGCCGACCGCCGGCTGAAGTCGGTCGGCGTGGTGGTCGGCGTGGTCGGGCTGGGCCTGCTGGCCTGGATCGGCAGCTCCTACCTGATCCGCGAGACCACCATGAACGGCGCCGTGCAGACGTTCCAGGCCGTCTCGGACTCCGAGATGCAGCTCCACCTGGCGGTCAGCAAGAGCGAGGGCACGGCGGGCTCCTGCACCGTCCGCTCGCAGTCGGAGAACGGCGCGGTGGTCGGGGTGGCCGACTTCCCCGTCCCGGCGGCGGGCGACAGTTACGACGCCGTGGTGAGCCTGCGGACCACCGCCCGGGGCACCACCGCCCAGCTGCTGGGCTGCACCCCCGCGAAGTAACCCGCGAAGCGGCCCGGGAAGGGGCCCGCGGAGCGGCCCCGGGTGGCCCGAGACATGGCCCGCGACGTGGCCGGGCCCGGTATTCGCCGGCGCCGGTCACCCGTCCGGGCGCATATTCGATCAGGAGAGCGGGAATCCGTCCAGGGAGTCCGCACCACCCGTTCTGTACATCTCGGCGCAACGCTGTCGTCAGCGGCGCGTCAACGGCTCTCCCGCTTGTCGGTGGGAGTTGTTAGGCTCGTGGTTTCGCCCCTTCCGCACCGGATGGTACGGGAGCGGGCGTTGCTTTGTAGTTACGACCGATATCCCCACCGCCACCCTGCTGACGACCTCAAATCCCTCAGCACAGCCCAGCACCTACGAGGAGCACCTGTGACCCAGACCAGCGAACACGTGACCTGGCTCACTCAGTCCGGCTACGACCAGCTCAAGGCCGAGCTGGACCACCTGACCGGTCCGTGGCGCATCGAGATCGCCCAGAAGATCGAGGCGGCGCGCGAGGAGGGCGACCTCAAGGAGAACGCGGGTTACCACGCGGCCAAGGAGGAGCAGGGCAAGTACGAGCTGCGCATCCGCCAGCTGACCCAGCTCCTGGAGCGCGCCAAGGTCGGCGAGGCCCCCGCGGACTCGGGCGTGGTCGCCCCGGGCATGGTCGTCACGGTCGCCTTCGACGGCGACGAGGACGACACCATGCGGTTCCTGCTGGGTTCCCGAGAGGTGGCCGGCGACGACGACCTGGACATCTACTCCCCGCAGTCCCCGCTGGGCCGCGCCATCGACGGCAAGACCATCGGCGACGAGGCCCGCTACGAGCTGCCGAACGGCAAGCAGGCCTCCGTCAAGATCATCGAGGTGAAGCCGTACACCGGCTGACCACCCCCTGACACCGCCGAGGGCGGCCGCGGAGTCCACCTCCGCGGCCGCCCTCGCGGCTGTCCCGGCGCTTCACCGGGGCGGGTCGTCAGCCGGCGGCCGAGCGGTACTTGCGCACCGACAGCCAGGAGAACACCGCGGTGATCACCACCGACCACACCACCGACACCAGCGTCGCGTGCTGCATCGGCCAGGCGTCGTCCACCGGGCCGACCTGGTTGCCGAACAGGTCCCGGCAGGCCTGCACGGTCGCGCTGAACGGGTTCCAGTAGGCGATCGGCTGCAGCCAGCCCGGCATGCTGCTGATCGGCACGAAGGCGTTGGAGATGAAGGTCAGCGGGAACAGCCAGATCAGACCGGCCGAGGTGGCCGCCTCCGGGCTGCGCACCGACAGGCCGATCAGCGCGCCGATCCAGGAGAAGGCGTAGCCGAGCAGGAGCAGCAGCGCGAACGCGCCGAGCGCCTTGAGCACACCCTCGTGGATCCGCCAGCCGACCAGCAGCGCCACCATCGCCAGCACCAGCAGGGTGAAGGCGGTCTGGCAGAGGTCCGCCAGGGTGCGGCCGACCAGCACCGCCGAGCGGGCCATCGGCAGCGAGCGGAAGCGGTCGACCAGGCCCTTGGTCATGTCCTCCGCGATGCCGGCCGAGGCGCCGGCCACCGCGAAGGTGACGGTCTGGGCGAAGATGCCCGCCATCAGGAACTGGGTGTACGCGTCGGAGCTGGCCGTGGTGCCGGGGATCTGGATGGCCCCGCCCATGACGAACGAGAACAGCAGCACGAACATGACGGGCTGCATCAGGCCGAAGACCACGATCTCCGGGATCCGGGTCATCCGGCGCAGGTTGCGCCTGGCGACCACCCAGGAGTCGTGCAGGGTGGCGGCCACCCCGTGGCGCTGGGCCGGGACGGCCGCGCCGATGGCGTGCTCGGTGGCGGTGGTCATCTCACAGCTCCTTCCCGGCCGTGACGGCCTGCTTGTCGGTGTCCCGGCCGTCGGAACGGCCGCCGTGCCCGCCGTGCCCGCGGCCCTTGCCGCCGGCGCCGTTCTCCTCGTCCTCGGCCTCGGTGACGTGGCCGGTGAGGGAGAGGAAGACGTCGTCCAGGGTGGGGCGGCGCAGGCCGATGTCGTCGATCTCGATCGAGCGGGTGTCCAGCTCGCGGATCACGTCGGCGAGCACCCGCGCGCCGCCGCTGACCGGCACGGTGATCTTCCGGGTGTTCTTCTCCACCGCGGTCTCGCCCTTGGCGTACGACGCCAGCGCGGCGACCGCCTCGGCGACCAGCTCGGGCCGGTGCACCACGACCTCGATCCGCTCGCCGCCGATCTGGGCCTTGAGCTGGTCGGCGGTGCCGCGGGCGATCACCTTGCCGTGGTCGACCACCGCGATGTCGTGGGCGAGGCGGTCGGCCTCCTCCAGGTACTGGGTGGTGAGCAGCAGCGTGGTGCCCTGCTCGACCAGGGTCTCGATGACCTCCCAGAGGGCGAGCCGGTTGCGCGGGTCGAGGCCGGTGGTCGGCTCGTCCAGGAACATCACCGGCGGCCGGACGACCAGCGCGGCGGCGAGGTCCAGACGCCGGCGCATGCCGCCCGAGTAGGTCTTGGCGGTGCGGTCCTTGGCCTCGGTGAGGTTGAACCACTCCAGCAGTTCCAGCGCGCGGGCCTTCGCGTCGCGGGCGCTCATCTGGTAGAGCTCGCCCACCATCTGAAGGTTCTCGAAACCGGTGAGGTACTCGTCGACGGCCGCGTACTGGCCGGAGAGCCCGATCAGGCTGCGGACCCGGTTGGGGTGCTTGAGCACGTCGACCCCGGCCACCACCGCGTGGCCGGAGTCGGGCCGGAGCAGGGTGGTGAGCACGCGGACGGTGGTGGTCTTGCCGGCCCCGTTGGGGCCGAGCAGGCCGAGCACGGTGCCCTCGGGCACGTCCAGGCTGACGCCGTCGAGGGCTCGGACGTCACCGAAGGTCTTCACCAGGTTCTCGGCTTGGATGGCTGGCGCCATGGCCTGCCTCATCTCCTCGGAGGATTTCGGGTGATCTGTCCCACTCTGCCCCAGGGGCGGACAGGCGGGCGACTCGTTTCCGGGCACACCCGGTCCCCCCGGGCGCGTAACGCGATGTATCGCGAGTTTGGCAGCACGCGATATATCGCGTCAAGGAACACAGCTGCGCCACTCTCCCAGACGCCACTGACAACGTCACCCGGTTTTCCGCCCCCGCGCGCCGGGGGAGCCGCCCCCCGCGGCTACTGCGGGACCACGTACCCCGCGTCGCGCAACTCGCCCACCACCAGGGCGCAGTGCTCCGGCCCCTTGGTCTCCAGGTGCAGGTCCACCTCGACCTCGGCCAGGCCCAGCCGCGGGTCGATCCGCACGTGCGCCACGTCCAGCACGTTGGCGTCGACCCGGGTCAGCACCCCGAGCAGGTCCGCCAGCGACCCCGGCTTGTCCGCCAGCCGCACCCGCAGCGACAGGTAGCGGCCCGCCGCCGCCAGGCCGTGCCGCAGCACCCGCTGCATCAGCTGCGGGTCGATGTTGCCGCCCGACAGCACCGCCACCACCGGGCCCTCGAAGTCCTCCGGGTGCTCCAGCAGCGCCGCGATCGGGCTGGCCCCGGCCGGCTCGACCACCAGCTTCAGCCGCTCCAGGCTCAGCAGCAGGGCCCGGGAGAGCGAGTCCTCGGAGACCGTGCGGATGCCGTCCGCCAGCGTGTTGACCACCTCGAAGGGAATGTCCCCGGGCCGGCCGACCATGATCCCGTCCGCCATGGTGGCGAAGTGCTCCAGGGAGACCGGACGCCCGGCGGCCAGCGAGGGCGGGTACGCGGCCGCGCCGGCCGCCTGCACGCCGATCACCCGCACGTCCGGGCGCAGCGGCTTGACCGCCGCGGCGATCCCGGCCAGCAGCCCGCCGCCGCCCACCCCGACCAGGATCGTGCGCACCTCTGGGCACTGCTCCAGGATCTCCAGGCCCACCGTGGCCTGGCCGGTGACCACGTCCCAGTGGTCGAAGGGGTGGATGAACACCGCGCCGGTGGCGTCCGAGTAGCGCTGCGCGGCCTGCAGCGCCTCGTCCACCGTGGCGCCGTGCAGCCGGACCTCGGCGCCGTACTCGCGGGTCGCGGCGACCTTGGGCAGCGGCGCGCCGAGCGGCATGAAGACCGTCGAGCGCACCCCGAGCAGGGAGGCCGCGAGCGCCACGCCCTGGGCGTGGTTGCCGGCGCTGGCCGCCACCACCCCACCGGCCCGCTGCACCGGCGAGAGTCCCGCGATCCGCACGTACGCCCCGCGCAGCTTGAAGGAGCCGGTGCGCTGGAGGTTCTCGCACTTCAGGTGGACGGCCGAGCCGATCAGCGCGGAGAGGTGCCGGCTGCCCTCCATCGGGGTCACCCGGGCGACCCCGGCGAGCATCTTGTGGGCGCCTCGGACGTCGTCGATGGTGATCGGCCAGCTCTGCATAGCGCCAGCCTACGGCGGTGGCGGTGTCCGATCGGGGACGTCGGCACGGTTCCCGGCCCGGCCCTGCGCGCGTACTCTGCTGCTCCTGAGCCTCTCTCACCGCACGACGATCGTGAGCCGCGATGACGACGACCTCGCCCCAGGCCACCGACCGAACCGACCCCGTGCACACCCAACTCCAGTACCATCTCGCGGTGTTCGCCCGCCGGATGGAGCAGGTCCGCAGCTCCGGCGGGGGCGTGGGCGCGCTGGACCGCGCGGCCTACCTCCTGCTCGACCGTCTGGAACGGCACGGGCCCGCCAACGTCAAGGCGCTCGCCGAGGCGCTGGCGGTGGACTCCTCCACGGTGACCCGGCAGGTCGCCCCGCTGGTCGCGGACGGCCTGGTCGGCCGGGTCCAGGACCCGGCCGACCGGCGCGCGGTACGGCTGGCGCTGACCGCCCTAGGAGCCGGCCGGCTGGCCGAGGTCCGGGCCGGCCGGGCCGAGTTGGCCCGGCGGCTGGTGGCGGGCTGGCCGCCCGAGGAGCAGCGGGCGTTCTGCGCCCTGCTCGCCCGCTTCAACGACTCGATGGAGTCCTTCGCGGCGGGCCGGCTGGACGGCTGAGGAGACGGCTGAGGGGCCGTACGGGTCTCAGCCGAGCGCCTGCTGGAGGTCGGCGAGCAGGTCGTCGATCGACTCGATGCCGACCGAGACGCGGACCAGGTCGGCCGGCACCTCCAGGGCCGAACCGGCCACCGAGGCGTGGGTCATCCGGCCCGGGTGCTCGATCAGCGACTCGACGCCGCCCAGCGACTCGCCGAGGGTGAACAGCCGCGCGCGGTTGCAGACCTCGACCGCCGCCTCCTCGCCGCCCCGGACGCGGAAGGAGACCATGCCGCCGAAGGCCTTCATCTGCTTGGCGGCGATGTCGTGGCCGGGGTGCTCGGGCAGGCCCGGGTAGAGCACCTGGCTGACCTTCGGGTGGCCGGCCAGCAGCTCGGCGACCTTCTCGGCGTTGGAGCTGTGCCGGTCCATCCGCACGCCCAGGGTCTTGATGCCGCGCAGCACCAGCCAGGCGTCGAACGGGCCGGAGACCGCGCCCATCGCGTTCTGGTGGTACGCCACCTCCTCGCCCAGGCCCGCGTCGGCCAGCACCAGCGCGCCGCCGACGACGTCGGAGTGGCCGCCCATGTACTTGGTGGTCGAGTGCACCACGGCGTCCGCGCCGAGCGCGATCGGCTGCTGCAGGTACGGGCTGGCGAAGGTGTTGTCGACCACCAGCAGCGCGCCGGCGCCGTGCGCGATCTCGGCGAGCGCGGTCAGGTCGGTGATGCCCAGCAGCGGGTTGGACGGGGTCTCCACCCACACCGCGCGGGTGTTGGGGCGCAGCGCCTCGCGGACGGTCGACAGGTCCTGGGTGTTGGCCACCGAGAACTCGACGCCCCAGCGGGTCAGCACCTTGGCGAAGAGCCGGAAGGTGCCGCCGTAGGCGTCGTTGGGGATGACGATGTGGTCGCCCGGCTTGAGGATCGTGCGCAGCAGGGTGTCCTCGGCGGCGAGGCCGGAGGCGAAGGCGAGGCCGCGGGCGCCGCCCTCCAGCGCGGCGAGGCACTCCTCCAGCGCGGTACGGGTCGGGTTGGCGCTGCGGCTGTACTCGTAGCCGCCCCGCAGGCCACCCACCCCGTCCTGCTTGTAGGTGGACACCTGGTAGATCGGCGTGACGACGGCCCCGGTCTGGGGGTCTGCTTCCTGACCCGCGTGGATGGCGAGGGTCTCGAAGCCCTGGGGAAGCTGGTGCTCGGTCATAGCACCGAGGGTAGTGGGCGAATGCCGACGTGCCCCGGCGAAGCCGTCCTACGGCCGAAACCGGCCCCGGCCCGCGGCGGGAACCACCCGTGCGGGGCGCCCGGCACCGGCGGCTACGATCTCCCCCTGCCCCTCACCCGCACCACCGCACATCCGCCCCACCGGGCCGTACCCCCGCGGCCCCGCCAGGAGAACCCCCATGGGCGCGTCCCCGTCCGCCGCCTCCCCCCTCGTCCCCGGCCCTCGCACCACCGGCGCCCCGTACTCCTCCGGGAGGGCCACCTCGCTGCGGGCGCTGACCGCCGTGGCCCTGCTCGCCGGTTTCCACCTGCTCGCGCTCGGCATCGTGCTGGGCCTGCTCGCCGTCGACGTCGCGCTGTACCGGGCCTCCGACGGGCTGCGGCCCTCGCTGTTCAAGATCTGGCTCTGCACCTCCCTGATCGCCTACCCCGTGGTGCGGGTGGTCTTCCTGACCCGGCGCCGCACCGAGCACCACGACCTGCCCGGCCTGGAGGTCACCCGCGCCGATCAGCCCGCGCTCTGGGCGGCCGTCGACCGGGTCGCCGAGCGCTCCGGCGTCCGCGGCCCGGCCACGGTCCGGCTGGTCCCCGACGTCGACGCGGCCGTCCGGGAGGACACCCGGCTGCTCGGGCTGCTGCCGGGCGAGCGCCACCTGGAGCTCGGCACCCCGCTGCTGATCGGGCTCACCGAGGGCGAGCTGGAGGCCGTGCTGGCGCACGAGTTCGGCCACTTCGCGAACCACGACCTGCGGCTGGGCGCCGTCACCGTGGCCGGCCGCACCGCCCTGCGGAACGCCGTCGCGGACCTGCACGAGCGGGCCGACCGCCGCCGCGCCGCCTTGGAGGCCAAGCTGGCCGCCGAGGCGGCGAAGCGGCTGGCCAAGGGGCGCGGGCCCGCCCGCAAGGAGGCCCTGGACGGCGTCGACCGGGCCCTGGCCAAGCTGTTCACCTGGTACGCCGAGCTGTACTTCCGGGTCTCCGAGTCGGCCTCCCGCCGCCAGGAGTACGCCGCCGACCTGGTCGCCGCCCGGGTGGCCGGCCGCGACGCCACCGCCGCCGCGCTGCGCGGGCTGCCGCTGCTCGACGCCGCCCGGGAGCTGTACCTCGACGCCTACCTGGCCCCCGGCCTGGACGCCGGGCTGCTGCCCCCGCCCGGTCAGGTCCACGGCGGCCTCGCCCGTCTGCTGGCCGACCCCGAGCGCCGCCGGGAGCTCGCCGCCCTGCCCCCGGACGGCGACGCGGACGGGGCCGACCCGTACGACTCGCACCCGCCGATCCGGCTGCGGATCGCCGCGGTGGAGGCGCTGCCGGACGACGGCCGGGGCCCCGGCGCCACCGCCCCGGCGCTCGGCCTGCTGCGCGACGCCGATCAGGTGTTCACCGAGCTGGAGCGCGTCTCGACGGTGCCTGAGGCCGCCGGGCTGGAGCGGGTCGACTGGCCCGAGCTGGCGCACCGCTCGATGACGGCCCGTACCCGCGCCGACGCCGAACCGCTGCGCACCGCCCTGACCGGCCTCGGCCTGCCGGCCACCCTGGACGGCGCGCTGAGCGCGATCGAGTCCGGCCGTCTCCGGGAACTGGCCGCGGCGATGCCGCTCGGCGAGGAGGCCCGGGCCGCCACCGGACGGGCGGCCCGCGAGTTCGCCCGCGCCGCGCTGCACGGGCCCCTGCTGGCACTGGCCCTGACCACCCTCGCCGACACCGGCGCCGCCCGCTGGTCGCTCTCCTGGAGCGGGCCGGCCGGGCTGCACCGGGCCGAGGGCGACGACGAGGCGCTGGCGCGGGCCCTCGACGCGCTCGACGCGGCCGAGCCCGACCCCGCCCCGCTGCGCGCCCTGCTGACCCCGTCGACGGCCCCGCCCGTCCCCGCGGCCCCGTCCACGGCGGCCGTCCCCGCCCCCGCCGGTCCCTGACCGGTCCCGCGCCACCCTCACATCCTCAAGGTTCCGCCATGCCAGCCCCCGTCATCGTCATCCTCGTCTCCGTCGCCCTGGTCGGCGTGCTCAAGCTCGTCACCTGGGTCCTCAACCGCTACGTCGCCCGCAAGGAGGCCGAGATCGAGGCCTGGCACGGGCGCGTCGTCACCGAGTACGGCCTGCGGCCCCAGGACCGCCAGGACACCCGGCGGGCCTGCCCCGCCCCGGAGCTGGACACCGCCCGGGCCACCGCCCGGTCCGGTGACTGGCAGGCCTGCGCCGAACTGCTCGCCGCCGCCGGCGACGACCAGGAGCGGCGCCACCGGATCGCCGAGGAGCTGGCCGACGTCGCCGCCGAGGACGACGAGTGGCTGGAGGCCTGGCGCGCCGGCCGTCCCGGTGACCCGGACGCCGCGGCCGTCCACGCCGCCGCGCTGGTCAAGCTCGCCTGGAACCTGCGCGGCGCGGCCTCCGCCGAGGACACCAGCGAGGAGCGCGCCGAGGCCTTCCACCGGGTGCTCGGCCAGGCCCGGGAGGCCTGCGCCGAGGCACAGGCGGCGACCCCCGCGGACCCGCTGCCGTGGACCACCGAGCTGTGGGTCGCGCTCGGCCTGAACTACCCGGCCGAGGAGTTCGAGCGGGTCTGGGCCGGGCTCACCGCGGCGGCCCCGCACAGCTACCCGGCGCACTACGCCGCCGTGCAGTACTGGTGCGCCAAGTGGCACGGCTCCGAGGAACTGGCCAACGCCTTCGCCGACCGCGCCGCCACCGCCGCCCCCGAGGACAGCCCGCTGGCCGGGCTGCGGCTGGTCGCGCTGTTCGAGCACGAGCCCGACGGCGACGACGCCGGCGCCTACTGGTCCACCCCGTACGCGAGCGCCGCGGTGGACGCCGCCCGCCGCGCGGCGGACGCGGCCCCGGCCGGCCACCCGTACGCCGCCGAGATCCGTCACCTGCTCGCCTGGTGCTACACGGTCACCGACCGGCCGGCCGCCGCGATGGAGCAGTTCACGCTGGTCGACGGGTACGTCGAGGCGCTGCCCTGGCGCTACGGCGAGGACCCGGCGGCGTACTTCTGCGAGATCCGGGCGGTCGCCGCGAACTTCGCCGCCAAGGAGCGGCAGGCCGCCTGAGACCGTTCACCGACGGCACGGCCGCTCCCGGAATCCGGGGGCGGCCGTCCGCGTTGAACCGTGCGCCACCTTCCCGCACCTCCGACCCGAGCAGGAGCAGGCCGTGCTGTTCAACCGCCACAAGACCGCGCCCGTCCCCGCCGACCGGGCCCTGCCCGGCCGCGACACCCCGGCCTTCGAGCTGCGCGAGCCGCACACCGTCCTGGGCCATCCGCTGACCGGGCCGTACCCCGAGGGCCTGGAGGTCGCGGACTTCGGCCTCGGCTGCTTCTGGGGCGCCGAGCGCGTCTTCTGGCGGCTGCCCGGCGTCTGGACCACCCTGGTCGGCTACCAGGGCGGCCACACGCCCCACCCCACGTACGAGGAGGTGTGCAGCGGGCTGACCGGGCACACCGAGGCGGTCCGGGTGGTCTTCGACCCGGCCGTGATCACGTACGAGCGGCTGCTCAAGACCTTCTGGGAGGCGCACGACCCGACCCAGGGCAACCGCCAGGGCAACGACGTCGGCACCCAGTACCGCTCCGCCCTCTACACCCACTCCCCCGCCCAGGCGGCCACCGCGCTCGCCACCCGGGACGCCTTCCAGCCCGCGCTGACCGCCCTCGGCCTCGGCACGATCACCACCGAGATCGCCGCGGCCGGCCCGTTCTACCCCGCCGAGCCGTACCACCAGCAGTACCTGTCCGACGCCAAGAACCCCAACGGCTACTGCGGCCTCGGCGGCACCGGGGCCTCCTGCCCGATCGGCGTGGCCCGCACCGGGAGCTGACCCCGTCCCAGGGCCGCAGTCCCAGGGCCGCCGTCCCGGGTGCACGGACCGGCAGGACACCCCCGGCCACCCGGAGCAGACTGGAAGGACCAGCAGGACGGGCCCGCCACCGCGTTCCCGGTGGCGGGCCCGATGGCCGAGGAGCAGCCATGGCCGGTCTCATCCGCAAGAGCTTCGACGAGCCCGAGGAGGTCCGCCCCTTCGAGGCGGGCATGGGGGAGCTACGGCTCGTCAACCAGGAGGCCGGCGCCGTCGGGCGCGCGGTCTTCCAGCCGGGGTGGCGGTGGTCCGAACACATCAAACCGATCGCCGGGACGGAGAGCTGTCAGGCCGCCCACATGGGGTACATGATCTCCGGGCGGATGAAGATCGTCATGGACGACGGCGAGGAGGCCGAGTTCGGCCCCGGCGACTTCATGATCTGCCCGCCCGGCCACGACGCCTGGGTGGTCGGCGACGAGCCCGCCGTGGCCCTCGACTGGCAGGGCTTCACCGACTACGCCAAGCAGAGCGGTTCGTAGGAGCCTTCCGACGGCTCCTAGGCCACGTGCCGCGGGCGCTCGCCGCAGGTGGCGTCCCCGGCGCGGCGCACCTCGTGCAGGAAGCAGCCGAAGCGCAGCGCCCGCACGTGCAGCAGGGCCACCTCCGGGTCGGCCAGCAGGCCGGCGGCCGTGGCCTCGGCGGTCTCCGGGGTGACCGGGACGCCGTCCAGGATGCGCCCGGCGGCGTCGTAGGCGCGCAGCACCCGCTCACCCTGATGGAACCCGTCCGGCCAGCCCGGACCGGCCCCCGGGCACGGTTCGGCGTGCACGAAGACCGGCCCGGTCTCGTCGTACGGGCCCGGCTCGGCGCCCGTCTCGGCCGCCCAGCGGCGCAGCGGGGCGTACCCGAGCAGCGCGATCCGGTCGCCGGGCAGGGCCCGGGTGAGGCAGCAACGCAGCGGGGCGCCGCCGGCCTCGTCCACGGACAGCACCGGCGGGCGGCCCGCGTCGTCGCGCCGGCGCAGCTCCGCCAGGACGAGCGGCTCGATCGGGCGGACGGTCAGGGAAACGGTCGTGGTCGTCATGCCGTCCAGCCTGCCGCCACCGGACCGCCGTCACCGGCGGGTTTCGGTCGTCGCGCTGCGCCTGATCCGGGCGGCCCCGCCCAGGGAGGGCTTATCGGGCGGTGCCGTTGCCGGCACTCCAGCCGGTCGCGGTCGGGGCGGTCGCGGCCGGGCCGTCCGGGCCGCTGCCCGGGAGCTCGGCCAGTTCCCGGCCCTCGGCGTCGTACGCGACGATCGCCGGGGTGTTCCCGGTGCCCGGGCCGTCGCCGACCCCGGGCAGGACCACGTAGTACGCCGTCCAGCCGTTCATGCCGGTGGTGGTGACCAGGGTGGCGGTGGTCGGGGTGCCGTCGCGGTAGGCCGTGATCCGGGCCGGGGTCGGGCCGAGGTAGAAGCCGGTGGCCACGATCCGGTCCGAGGAGATGCTGCTCTGCCGGTAGAGGCTCGGCAGGCTGTGGTCGACGTTGTCATTGCCCGCGTTGTGGCAGCCGGAGTTCGCGCCCCAGCCGCCCTCGGGGGACCAGGACTCGTCGCACGTCTCGTTGGCGGTGACCCAGATCCGGATGTGGCCCGGGACCACGTCGACCTTCTCCCCCGGCGCCACCTGCCGCACCGGGGACGGCTCCACCGGGATCGAGCCGGCCACCGGGCTCGGGCTGGCGGAGGGCGCGGTGGCCGTGGGGGTCAGCGCGGCCCCGGCGACCCCGGCCGCGCCGCCGGCGCCGCGGGCGTTGCCGAGCGTCACGGCGGTCACCAGGCAGACCCCGGCCACCCCGGCGGCCACGGCGACGGTGCCGACGGTCCGTCTGGCCCGACGGCGACGGGCCCCGGCGATGATCACCCCCGGGTCGAGCCGGACCGGCCCCTCGTCGTCCTCGTGCAGCAGTTCGCCGAGCCGTTCCTCGAAGCTCACACCTTCACCTCGATGTTGCTAGCGGTCTGACCCGCCGTACCGTCGGTGCGGTCGGCGAGTTCGGGCAGTGCGCGCAGCTTCCCCAGGGCCCGGTGGAGGGTGGACTTGACCGTGCCGGGGGCGATGCCCAGTTCGGCGGCGGTGTCGGCCTCGCTCAGGTCGCCGTAGTAGCGCAGCACCACGACCGTCCGCTCCCGCCGGGTGAGGGTGGACAGCGCCTGGTTCAGCAGGGCCCGCTGGGCCTGCCGCTCGGCGACGTCCTCACTGCCCGGCAGCTCGAAGGCGTGGTCGGTGGGCAGCTCGCGGTTGCGCAGCCGCCGCCACCAGTCACGGTGCTGGTTGACCACGATCCGCCGCACGTAGGCGGTCGGATCGTCGCCGGTGATCCGGTGCCAGTGCAGGTAGGCGCGTTCCAGCGCGGACTGCACGATGTCGGACGCCCGGTGCGGATCGCCGGTCAGCAGCTCGGCCAGCCTGGTCAGCTGGCGGCCGTTGCCGATGACGAACGCGGTGAACTCGGCGTCCAGGCACTGTCTCTGCTCGCGTTTCACATCCCCTTGACTCCTCGACCGCCGCGCGGGGTTCGGTCCTCGGCGGAGGAATTTCCGGGAGTCCGTACGGGACGGCGCCGGTCAGAGCGCGCTGCCGGCCTTCCAGGCGGCCCAGGACAGGTTCCAGCCGTTCAGCCCGTTGGAGGGCTCGACCGTCTTGTCGCCCGAGTTCACGACCTCGACCACGTCGCCGGTCATCGAGCTCTGGTAGAAGCGGTAGCCGTCCGTGGTCGGGTCCTGCCCGCCCTTGACGTCGCGCAGGCCCACGCAGCCGTGGCTGGTGTTCTGGCTGCCGAAGGTCGAGGCCGGGGACCAGTAGTTGCCGTGGATGAAGGTGCCGGAGGTGGTGAGGCGCTGCGCGTGCGGCACGTCGGCGATGTCGTACTCGCTGCCGAGCCCGACGGTCTGGGAGTTCATCCGGGTCTGCTGGAACCGCTCGGAGATCACCATCTTCCCGCCCCAGGTGCGGTACTCGGGCGAGCCGCCGGAGATCGGGTACACGGCGCTGACCTGGCCGTCGGTGGTGACGGTGAGCTTCTTGGCGGCGAGGTCGGCGACGCTGGTCTGGGCGCGGCCGACGGTGAAGCGGACGTCCTTGGACTGGGTGCCGTAGACGCCCTTCGCGCCCTCGACGTCCTTGAGGCGGAGCTTGAGGGTCACCCTGGTGCCCTTGGCCCAGTACTCCTGCGGCCGGAAGTCGAGTCGGGTGCTGGAGAACCAGTGGCCGACGATCTCGACGCCCGGCTCGGCTATGACGGTGATCGCCCCCTGCACGGCCTTGCGGTCGGTGACCGGCTTGCTGAAGTTGATCGAGACCGGCATGCCGACGCCGACGGTGGAGCCGTCCTCGGGGGTGAAGTAGCCGACGAAGGTGTTGGCCGGGGTCGCGGTGGTGAACGAGGTGTTGGCGTCCGCCTCCAGCTTGTCCTTGTCCAGCGCGGCGGCGGTGACGGTGTACTTGGTGCCGCTGGCCGGGGAGGCGGCGGAGGTCCAGGCGGTGCCGTCGGAGGAGAGCTGCCCCGCGAGCGCCTTGCCGGTGGAGTCGGTGACCGTGACCGAGGTGAGGGTGCCGTCGGCGACGGTGACCCGGACCGGGTCGCTGAAGCTCGCGGAGGCGGCGCCGTCGGCGGGTGTGACGGTGATCACGGCGACCGAGGTCCTCGGCGAGGGGCTCGCGCCGCCCGTACCGCTGCCGCCCGTACCGCTGCCGCCGGGGCCGCCCGTGGCGCCGCCGGACCCGCCGCCCTTGCCGTCCTCGCAGGCGGCCAGCAGGAGCACCGGCGCCCCCAGCAGGCCGGCCAGCACACCGCGCCGGCTCCAGTTGCCTCCGGCCGTCCGCCGCTGACCGTCCCGTGCCGTCACGTCGCGCTCCTTGTTGATCAATTCCGGGCATTACGGATATGGAAACGCAATCCGATCCTTCACGGTTCCATCACCAACGGGATCAGATCGTATGAGAGCACTTCGGATACCGCCAAATATGGACAAAAACGCCCGACCCGCAGTGCGGGTCGGGCGTCCGTGCCGCGGGGCCGTCACTCGGCGGTCTCGTCCACCGTGTACTCGTCCCAGCCGTCACCCTCGGGGTCGAACTCGGTCTGCGCGGACTCCCAGGTCGCCGAGGCCAGCTCGACGCCCGGGACGTCGCCGAGCAGCGCGACCGGGTCGATGAAGTGGGCGAGCGAACCCGACGGGTCCACCTCGATGGCCTCGACGGACTGGGTGCGCTCCTCGTCGTCGAGGTACTCGTCGTCCGCCACCTGCTGGAGGGCGGCGGCCTTGAGCGCCTGCTCGTCGGTGATCTCCGCGATGAGCTCGATGGTGAGCCGGACGTAGCGCGGGGCGTCCTGGCCGGTCGTTTCAGTGCTGGTCATGCGTGCGAGCGTACGGGAAAGCGGGCGGACGCGATCGCGGCGGGCGACGCGGCACAGCGCCGCGGCCGGGGGCCGGCGACCGGCGCACGTCGGCCGGGTGAACGCGAAGGGGACGGACGGGAAGGGGACGGACGGGAAGGGCCGGCCCCTCCGGGGAGGGACCGGCCCGTCCGTCCGCGCCGCTCCCCCACCCGGGAGCGGCGCGGACGCGCCGGACGGCGCGATGGGTGCCGCGGGAGCCGCCGCACCCTGTGACCGGCCTGGCCGGACAGGGGCGGGACGACGGCGTCCCCCACGGACGGACACGGAGGGCCGGGTCAGGACCGGCCGACGTGCCCCGGATGACCGCGGTCGCCGGGGAGCCGCTCCCGGACGGTTGCCGTCATCTCGCTCGGCGTTCTCGCCGTGACCACAACGATGGCGGAGCGTTGTTAAGCGCGTGCTGCGCGCAGATGACGCCGGTGTACCACTTCGCCCGTGGACGAATCTTCAGATCGTCCGACGGGCGGGCGGGCTGAGGTCGGGTCAGCCCGGCCGCCCCGCGGGTCAGTGGCCGGTGCGGGCCGTCAGGAAGCCCAGCAGGTCCTGGCGGGTGACGATGCCCTGCGGCTTGCCCTCCACCAGCACCACGGCCGCGTCGGCCTTCTCCAGCACGGTCATCAGGTTGGTGACGGTCTCGCCCGAGCCGACCACCGGCAGCGGCTTGGACATCACCTTGTCCAGCGTGTCGGTCAGCTCGATCTCCTTCGCGAAGATGCCCTCCAGCAGCAGCTTCTCCACCACCGAGCCGATCACCTCGCCGGCCATGATGTCCGGGTGACCGGCGCCCGGGGAGACCACCGGCATCTGCGAGACGCCGTACTCGCGCAGCACCCGCACCGCCTCGGCGACGGTCTCGTTCGGGTGCATGTGGACGAACTGCGGGATGCCCTCGTGCTCGATGGCGTCCTTGCGGGCCAGCACCTCGCCGATGTGGGCCTCGTCGGTGGCCGAGGGCAGGAAGCCGTAGTCGGCCATCCAGTCGTCGTTGAAGATCTTGGACAGGTAACCGCGGCCGCCGTCCGGCAGCAGCACGACCACGACGTCGTCCGGCCCGAGCTCCTTGGCGACCTCCAGCGCGGCCACCACGGCCATGCCGCAGGAGCCGCCGACCAGCAGGCCCTCCTCCTTGGCCAGGCGGCGGGTCATCTGGAAGGAGTCCTTGTCGGAGACGGCGACGATCCCGTCCGCGACGGTGCGGTCGTAGGCGGTCGGCCAGAAGTCCTCACCGACGCCCTCGACCAGGTACGGCCGACCGGTGCCGCCGGAGTAGACCGAGCCCTCCGGGTCGGCGCCGATCACCTGGACCTTGCCGCCGGAGACCTCCTTCAGGTAGTTGCCGGTGCCGGAGATGGTGCCGCCGGTGCCGACACCCGCCACGAAGTGGGTGATCCGGCCGTCGGTCTGCTCCCACAGCTCGGGGCCGGTGGAGTGGTAGTGCGAGGCCGGGTTGTCCGCGTTGGAGTACTGGTCCGGCTTCCAGGCGTTCGGGGTCTCGCGGACCAGCCGGTCCGAGACGTTGTAGTACGAGTCCGGGTGCTCCGGGGCGACGGCGGTCGGACAGACGACCACCTCGGCGCCGTACGCGCGCAGGGTGTTGATCTTGTCGGTGGAGACCTTGTCCGGGCAGACGAAGATGCACTTGTAGCCCTTCTGCTGGGCCACGATCGCCAGGCCGACGCCGGTGTTGCCGGAGGTCGGCTCCACGATGGTGCCGCCGGGCTTGAGCGCGCCCGAGGCCTCGGCGGCCTCGATCATGCGCATCGCGATCCGGTCCTTCACCGAGCCGCCGGGGTTGAAGTACTCGACCTTCGCCAGCACTGTCGCGCTGATGCCCTCGGTGACCTTGTTCAGCTTGACCAGCGGCGTGTTGCCGACCAGGTCGATGATCGAGTTGTGGTACCGCACGGGGGTCCTCCCGGTCTGTGGGCATGCGAGTGCTTATCGGTACCCAAAGCCTATGACTCCGGATGGCTCACGCGGTCCGATAGCGCACAGGTCCCACCGGGTACCAAAGAACTGTGCAGGCACGTGCGGCCCCGCCGGGGGCGCCGGAACGAGGACGCGCGGACGCGAAGGGGGCCCAATGACCGGGGCACAGGACTCGCGGGCCAGGGTGGCCCGCCGGATCGCGACCGCCGCCGCCTACGGGGGCGGCGGGCTCGGCCTGCTGGGCGTCGGCCTGGTCGGCGTGCTGCTGACCGAGAGCAGGCTCGCCGTCCAGGCCATCGGCGTCCTGGACGGCGACCCGCCCAAGGCGGACGGCGTCTACGGCGAGGCCTTCGCGGACGCCGGCGCCGAACCGCAGCCGCCGCTGGTGCTGGCGTTCCTCGGGGACTCCACCGCCGCCGGGCTCGGGGTGCTGCGGGGCCGCGACACCCCGGGCGCGCTGCTCGCCGCGGGTCTCGCCTCGGTGGCCGAACGCCCGGTGCGGCTGGTCAACGTGGCCTTCTCCGGCGGCCGCTCGGCCGACCTCCCCGGCCAGCTGGAGCAGGCCCTGCCGCACCGGCCGGACGTCGCGGTGATCATGGTGGGCGCCAACGACGTCACCCGGCACAGCCCGGCCCAGGTGGCCGTGCGCCAGCTCGGCGAGGCGGTCGCCGCGCTGCACGCCAACGGCTGCGAGGTGGTCGTCGGCACCTGCCCGGACCTCGGCACCATCAAGCCGGTCCGTCCGCCGCTGCGCTGGGTGGCCCGCCGGCTCAGCCGGCAACTGGCGGCCGCCCAGACCATCGCGGTGGTGGAGTCCGGCGGCCGGACCGTCTCGCTGGGCTCACTGCTCGGGCCGGAGTTCGCGGCCCGGCCGGAGATGTTCGCCTCCGACCGCTACCACCCCTCGGCGCAGGGCTACGCGACCGCCGCGATGGCCGTGCTGCCCTCGGTCTGCGCGGCGCTGGGCCTGTGGCCCGAGGAGGACCGGCCGGTGGGCCCGGAGGCCGCCGAGACCGTGCTGCCGGTGGCGGTGGCCGCCGCGGCGGCGGCCGGGCAGTCCGGCGCCGAGGTGGCGGCGGTGGGCGGGGCGGGCGCCGTACGGCGCTGGGCGCTGATGCGTCACCGGCTGCGGCTGGGCCTGCCGGGAGCCTGGTCGGAGTCGGCGGAGGCCGCCCGCGAGCCCGGGGCGCCGCCGGGCGAGGCCCCGGACGCGCCGTCCGGGCCCGGGGACGCGCCCGCCGGACCCGGGAGCACATCGGCCGGCCCCGGGAGCACGTCGGCCAGCTCACACGCCGGGGCGGGTGACGCCTGAGCTACCAGACGGTAACTTTCCTCCTCGGGTGTCCGTCCGGTCGAGTGCCGTCGGGACGCCCGGTAGCCGAAGGTCACTCAGCGAGGAGCCCGCCATGCCCGAAGCCGTCATCGTCAGCGCCGCCCGTTCGCCGATCGGCCGGGCCGGCAAGGGCTCGCTGAAGGACGTCCGCCCGGACGACCTGACCGCCCAGATCATCGCCGCCGCGCTCGCCAAGGTGCCGCAGCTGGACCCGCGCTCGATCGACGACCTGATGCTCGGCTGCGGCCTGCCCGGCGGCGAGCAGGGCCACAACCTGGCCCGCGTCGTGGCGGTGCAGATGGGCATGGACTACCTGCCCGGCGCCACCATCACCCGGTACTGCTCCTCCTCGCTGCAGACCACCCGGATGGCGCTGCACGCGATCAAGGCGGGCGAGGGCGACATCTTCATCTCGGCCGGTGTCGAGACCGTCTCCCGCTTCGTCAACGGCTCCTCGGACGGCCTGCCGGGCACCATGAACCCGGTCTTCGACGGCGCCCAGGCCCGTACGGCCAAGCGCGCCGAGGAGGGCGGCGGCGAGTGGCACGACCCGCGCGAGGACGGCCTGGTGCCGGACGCGTACATCTCGATGGGCCAGACCGCAGAGAACCTCGCCGCGCTCAAGGGCGTCACCCGGGCCGAGCAGGACGAGTTCGGCGTGCGCTCGCAGAACCTGGCCGAGGCCGCGATCAAGGCCGGCTTCTGGGACCGCGAGATCACCCCGGTCACCACCCCGGACGGCACCGTGGTCAGCAAGGACGACGGCCCGCGCGCCGGCGTCACCCTGGAGGCCGTCCAGGGCCTGAAGCCGGTGTTCCGCCCGGACGGAACCGTTACCGCCGGTAACTGCTGCCCGCTGAACGACGGCGCCGCCGCGCTGGTCATCATGTCCGACACCAAGGCCCGCGAGCTGGGCATCACCCCGCTCGCCCGGGTGGTCTCCACCGGCGTCAGCGGCCTCTCCCCCGAGATCATGGGCTACGGCCCGGTCGAGGCCTCCCGGCAGGCGCTGAAGCGGGCGGGCCTGAGCATCGGCGACATCGACCTGGTCGAGATCAACGAGGCCTTCGCCGCCCAGGTGATCCCGTCCTACCGCGACCTGGGCATCGACCTCGACCGCCTGAACGTCAACGGCGGCGCGATCGCGATCGGCCACCCCTTCGGCATGACCGGTGCCCGGATCACCACCACCCTGATCAACTCCCTGCAGTGGCACGACAAGCAGTTCGGTCTGGAGACCATGTGCGTCGGCGGCGGCCAGGGCATGGCGATGGTCATCGAGCGCCTGAGCTGACCACCCTCGGCGCCGCCGGACGGGCCTGGACACCCGTTCGGAGTGACGCAGAGTAATTGAGGGCCGGATCACACCGAAAGGTCGATCCGGTCCTCTTTTCTTTCGATTTCGGCCCGGAAATCGACACTGCGGAGCGGATCAACTCCGCAGCGTAGAGCGGTGTTACCTAACAATTTGGGGACAAGAGCGAAAGTCCCGGACAAATTAGACATTCGCCACTGCGGTAACAGCCCACCATGCGGCAATGTGGAGACGTAACCCCGTTCCACTCCTCCCTAGGAGTACGTTCCGTGAGCGCCGTCTACACCATCCTGCTGCTGATCCTGATCGCCGTGTCGACCGCCGTACTGCTCCACCTCCGGGGGCTCTCCCGCCGGCTGGACGCCCGGGACGCGTCCGCCGCCACGCCCGCTCCCGTCGACGAGGCGGCGATACGCCGGGCCGTCGCCGACGCGCTGGCGGCCGACCGCGAGCGGGAGATCACCGAGGCCCGGGCGTTCTGGGCCGAGCAGGAGGCCCGCGCGGCCGAGGACGCGCCGCTGTTCGACTCCCCGTACGGCGGGGTGCCGGGCGTCACCGACGAGTGGCCGCTCTTCTTCCCCCGCCCGGTCGGCCCGGCCGACGCCCCCGACAACGCCGGCACCATGGACCCGGAGTTCGGCGAGGCGCTGCGCTCCGCCCTGGAGGACCTGATCAACGAGGGCGGCAACGGCCCGGCCGAGCCCGCCCCCGGCACCGAGGGCGGCGCCCCGCTGCGCCCCGGCCACCCGGCCGGCCA
>NZ_JBSGFD010000085.1:0-34545 GCF_053603215.1 Kitasatospora sp. NPDC004240
GCCGGGGAGCCTCCGCAACGGCTCCCCGGCCCGGCGCGTCGCTCGTGGGGCACGGCCCCGGACGGCACGGCGTGGCCGGGGCGGCACGGCGGCCCGGGGCCCGGGACGACACGGCGGGCCCGGCCGGTACCGGATCATGACGCGACCGGGATGACCCCGCCGACCGGCACCCCCTACCCTTCCCCCTATGCGAGATCTTGTGGCGGGGATGAAGTACCTGGCGAAGGGCCAGAAGTGGGTCGCGCGGCACGGCCGATGGTGGGGGTTCGGGATGATCCCGGCACTGCTCACCCTGGTCGGGTACGCGGTGGCGCTGGTGTTCCTCGGCTCCCGGGCCGACGACCTGGCCGAATGGGCGACGCCGTTCGCCGACGACTGGGGCTCGCCCTGGCAGGGCATGGTGCGCACCGCGCTCGCCGCCATCGTGTTCGGCGGCGGACTGCTGCTCTCGGTCATCACCTTCACCGCGGTCACCCTGCTGGTCGGCCAGCCCTTCTACGAGTCGCTCTGCGAGAAGGTCGACGAGACCGAGGGCGGCGCGCCCACCCCGCCCGACGTGCCGCTCTGGCGCGAGCTGTTGATCTCCGCCCGGGACAGCCTGTACGTACTGGTGCGGGTGGCCGGCTTCGGCATCCTGCTGTTCGGCTGCGGCTTCATCCCGGTGGTCGGCCAGACCGTGGTGCCGGTGGCCGGGTTCCTGGTGTCCGGCTTCTTCCTCGCCGTCGAGCTGACCTCGGTCGGCCTGCAGCGGCGCGGGATCCCGCAGCGCGAGCGGCTGCGCCTGCTGCGCGGCCGGCTGCCGCTGGCCCTGGGCTTCGGCGTGCCGCTGATCCTGCTCTTCCTGGTCCCCTTCGTCACCGTCGTCGCCATGCCCGGCGCCGTGGCCGGTGCCACGCTGCTGGCCCGTGACCTGGTGCCGGTGGAGGAGGAGCCGGAGGAGGACGAGGACGCCGAGGGCCGGCTGCCCGACGGCGAGGGCGGGCCGGGCGGCGAGCACGGCGCGCCGCAGGCGCCGTACACCGGCGCGCCGCAGTACGGAGGCGTGCCGCAGTACGGGGACCCGTACGGGGGCGCCAACCCGTACGGGGGCGCGCCGCAGCACGGTGCCCCGCAGTACGGGAACCAGCCGTACGGGGGCCAGCCTTACGGGGGCCCGCAGTACGGGAGCGCGCAGCCGCCGTACGGGGCCGACCCGTACGCGGGCGGTTCGTACGGGAGCGGGCAGCCCGCCGACGGAAACCCGTACCGCGGCTGACCCCGCCCTCCCCTCCCGACCGTGCCCCCGCGCCCCGGGCCGTGAGCGGACGCTCACGCTCCGGTGAGACCGGGGGCGCGGGCGTGTGAAGCCGCCCACAGGGCGTTCGGCCGCTACTGCCGCCGATAGTCGTCGAACGGCCCGGCCGTCCGTCACCGGGCCCGACCGGGCTGTCGGGGAGGGGCCCCGGCGGCGGGCCGTCCGGGGAGGCGGCCCGTAAGGACGCAGGCCAGGGCCGCGTTCCCGGCCGTGAATCGCGGATTTCCGGTCCGTCCGGTTTCGACATCCCCCAAATCGGGCAAATAGGGACGAAGCGCTCGGCATCCGCCGGGCGCTTCGTCGTTTCCGCCGCCGCGTCCACTACCGGCCGTAGTAGCGGGGCTCGTTGCCGCCCGTGCCGCGACCTGCCAAGAATGGGCGCCGTCGCCTTGCAGCGCGGTGCGACCGACCCCCGCCCCGCGCCTCCCGCCCGCCCCGTCGTCACCGCCGGGGCGCCATGGCCGTCCCGTACGGCATCGCGGGCCTGCTCGCCCGAGCACCCTGCGCGATGCCGCACGCACCACCCCGCGTGCACCGCATGCACCCGACGCATGCCGCCACGCCCGTGCGCCCACCGCACGGACCGACCGGTGCCCGACGACGGCCCGCCCGACGGAAAAGGAACGTTCGCCCCATGCAGCTCAGCCATGCCCGCCGCAACTCCCTGATCACCGGTGTCGCCACCCTCCTGCTGTCCGGTGTCGCCACCGCCGCGCTCGCCCTGCCGCAGGGCGACACCGCCGTCGCGGAGGCGGCCGCGCCGGCGCACGGGATCTCGGCGGACGGCCTGGCGGTCGCGGCGGCGAGCCCCGAGCAGGCACAGGCGGACGCCCTCCCGATCCAGACCCAGGCGCAGGCCGAGGCCCAGGCCCAGGCGGACGCGGCGGCCGCGCAGCAGGCGCAGGACGCCCAGGCCCAGGCGGCGCAGGCCGAGGCGCAGGCCGCACAGGCCGAGGCCGAGGCGAAGGCCCAGGCGGAGGCGAAGGCCCAGGCGGAGGCCAGGGCACAGGCCGAGGCCAAGGCGAAGGCCGACGCCGCGGCCGCCGCCTCCCGCTCCCAGGCCCGCCCGACCCTGAACGCCAAGCCGGTCCTCTCCGGCAGCCCGCAGCAGATCGCCGCCCAGATCGTCCCGGCCGGCCAGCTGCAGTGCTTCAGCAACATCGTGTCGCACGAGAGCAGCTGGAAGGTCAACGCGACCAACGCCTCCTCCGGCGCGTACGGCCTGGTCCAGGCCCTGCCCGGCTCCAAGATGGCCTCGGCCGGCGCCGACTGGCGCACCAACCCCGCCACCCAGATCAAGTGGGGCCTGAACTACATGAACGAGCGCTACGGCAGCCCCTGCGGCGCCTGGGCGTTCTGGCAGTCCCACCACTGGTACTGATCGGACCGCACGGTCCGCACAGCGGGCGCGGCCGACCGGCCGCGCCCGTTTCCGCATGTCAAGACCGTCGTGGACGCGTTCCGAGCAGCATGTGAAGATTCGGCGGACGCCGTCGGGTTTCGTCCCAATTGCCCGTATTGATGGCCCGTCAGCGTTTTGCCACCGTTCGCGCGCGCTCCCTACGCTCCGGCGTCATGCCCTCACCCCTCATCAGCGTCGTGCTCCCCGCCTACGACCGGCAGAAACAGCTGGCGGAGTGCCTCGACTCGCTGCTCGCGCAGTCCTTCCGCGACTTCGAGGTCATCGTGGTCGCGGACCAGTCCCCCGACACGCCGCGCGACCTCGTGGACGCCTACGCGGAGCGCCACCCGCGGGTGTCCGTGCTGCACCTCAACGCGTCGGTGGGGGTCGGCCGCGCCCGCAACGCCGGCACGCTGCGCGCGGTCGGCGAGTACCTGCTGTTCCTGGACGCCGACCACGTCCTCCCGGAGGACGGCCTCCAGGCGATGGCCGACCGCCTCGCCGCGACCGGCCCGGTGGACGTCCTGCACTTCGGGCACACCCGCCGCCACGCCAGCCGCGACTGGCCCGGCGGCGCCGAGGCCCTGCTCGACGCGGTCGCCGCGGCCGGCCCCGAGGTGTTCGGCCCGCTGGACCACCCCGCGCTGCTCGGCGCTCCCCCGCTGATCTGGGACCGCCTGCTGCGCCGCGACCTCTGGTACGACCAGGCGCTGGCCTTCCCCGACGGCCGCTACGAGGAGGTCCCGGTCGTCCACCGGGCCGTGCTGCGCGCCGAGCGGATCGCCGTCCTGCCCCGCCCCTGCGTGCGGCTGCGCCGGCGCGAGACCGTCCACCCGACCGGCTCGCCGGGCAGCAGCCACTTCGACGTCTTCGAGCAGTACGAGCGCAGCTTCGCCCTGCTGGAGGACCGGCCCGAGCTGGAGCCGGTGCGCGATCCGCTGTTCACCCGGATGGTCCGGCACTACCTGTTCGTCTTCGACCTGGCCGGCTGCGTGGCGCGCGCGGAGCGGCCGCAGTTCTTCCAGCGGGCGGCCGAGCACCACCGCCGCTACCTGCCCGCCGATCACCGGCGGCCGGGCGGGCGCGAGGGCGTGAAGTTCTCGCTGCTGGCCGGCGGCTCGTACCCGGCCTTCGAGGTGGCCAAGCTCTCGCACATCGCGCGCAGCGCCGTGACCGGCTCGGCCCGCCGCCGCCCGCAGGCCGAGACCGCGACGGCCTGAGCCCCCGCACGCCTGGACGCACGCCCGCACGCCCGCACGCCCGCCGGAGCGGTCCGGCGGGCGCGGGCCGCCCACCCTCGGTGACCTACCGGAGCCGTACGATCACCCTTCGCGCCCACGGTCCGCGCGAAGCGGTCGGAAACGCCCGGACCGACGATCCTCCGACCTGATCGGCTCAGGACCGACCGCGCGCCGCGGGGTCGTCCGCCCCCGTAGCCGCCGGACGGCTGCCATGATCGGCAAGGTCGGCGACGAACCGTCCGCCGCCGCCCGTCCGCCGCCGTCCGGGAGGTCAGACCCGTGAGCCGCCCCTCCGCCGTACCCGGGGCCGACCTGGCCCGCGCGCTGGCCGACACGCTGCGCGGCGAGGTCCGCTTCGGCGCCGCCGAGCGCACCGTCTACAGCCACGACGCCTCCAACTACCGGCATCTGCCGCTCGGCGTGGTCAAGCCGGCCGACCTCGACGACGTCCGCACCGCCCTCGCCCTCTGCCGCCGGTACGGCACCCCGGTGGTCGCGCGCGGCTCCGGCACCAGCATCGGCGGCCAGGCGATCAACCCGGGCGCGGTGGTCCTGGACTTCCGCCGCCACCTCGGCGCCGTCCTGGAGGTGGACCCGGACCGCCGCACCGCCCGGGTCGAGCCCGGCACCGTGCTGGACGACCTCCAGCGCGCCGCCCGCCCGTACGGCCTGCGGTTCGGCCCGGACCCGTCCACCCACAGCCGCTGCACCCTCGGCGGCATGATCGGCAACGACTCCTGCGGCTCGCACTCGATCACCTGGGGCCGCACCGCCGACAACGTCGACTCGCTCGACCTGCTGCTCGCCGACGGCACCGAACTCACCGTCGGCGGCCCGCTCACCCCCGCCGGACGGACCGCGCTGCGCGCCGCCCCCGGCCGGATCGGCGAACTCCACCGCTCCCTCCAGGACTTCGCCGAACGCAACCTGGCCGCCATCCGCCGCGGCATGCCCGAGCTGCCCCGGCGCACCTCCGGCTACCCGATCGACGCCCTGCTCCCCGAGCGCGGGTACGACCTGGCGCGGGCGCTCACCGGCACCGAGGGCACCTGCGCGCTGCTGCTCGGCGCCACCGTCCGGCTGGTCGAGGACCCGCCGGCCCGCGCCCTGGTGGTGGCCGGCTACCCCGACGAGACCGCGGCCGCCGACGCCGTCCCCGCGCTGCTGCCGCTGCGCCCGCTCACCGTCGAGGGCATGGCCGCCGACCTGATCGAGGCCCTGCTCGCGGCCGGCCGCCGCCCGCCCGCGCTGGACCGGCTGCCCGAGGGCGCCTGCTGGCTGTTCCTGGAGACCGCCGGCGCCACCGCCGCCGAGGCCCTGGACGCGGCCCGGGCACTCGCCGTCGCCGTCCGGCGCGAACGCGGCGCCACCGCCGCCGTGGTCACCGACCCGGCCGAGCAGCGCCAGCTCTGGGGCGTACGGGAGGCCGGCGCCGGCATCGTCACCCGGCTGCCCGACGGCGGCGAGGCCTGGCCCGGCTGGGAGGACTCCGCCGTCCCGCCCGAACGGCTCGGCGCCTACCTGCGCGACCTGCGGGCCCTGCTGCGCGCCCACGGACTGCGCGGCGTCCCGTACGGGCACTTCGGCGAGGGCTGCGTGCACCTGCGGATCGACTTCCCGCTGGCCGCGCCCCAGGGGCGGCCGGTGTTCCGGGAGTTCATGGAGGCCGCGGCCGACCTGGTGGTCTCGTACGGCGGTTCGCTCTCCGGGGAGCACGGCGACGGCCAGGCCCGGGCCGAACTGCTGCCCCGGATGTACTCCCCCGAGATCATCGGTCTGTTCGGGGAGTTCAAGCGGATCTGGGACCCGGAGAACCTGCTCAACCCCGGCACCCTGGTCGACCCCCGCCCGCTCGACTCCGACCTGCGCTTCGCCGGACCGGTCCGCGAACTGCCGCTCGCCCTCCTGTACGAGCAGGACGACGGCAGCCTGCTCAAGGCGGTCCACCGCTGTGTGGGCGTGGCCAAGTGCGTGGACACCAGCACCGGGGTGATGTGCCCGAGCTACATGGCCACCGGCGAGGAACGCCACTCCACCCGCGGCCGGGCCCGGCTGCTCGCCGAGATGCTGCGCGGCGCGGGGGCGCCTCCCGGCCACCCGGCCGGGGGAGCCGTCCGGGACGGCTGGCGCTCCGAGGAGGTCCGCGAGGCGCTGGACCTCTGCCTCGGCTGCAAGGGCTGCGCCAGCGACTGCCCGGTCCACGTCGACATGGCCACCTACAAGGCCGAGTTCCTGCACCAGCACTACCGCCGCCGCGGGCGCCCGCTCTCCCACTACTCGATGGGCTGGCTGCCGGTGTGGCTGCGGGCGGTCGCGCTCGCCCCCGGCGCGGCCAACCTGATCGCCCGCTCCCCGGCCGCCGGCCCGCTCAAGCGCCTCGGGGGGATCGACCGGCGCCGGCCGATCCCGGTGTTCCCGCCGGAGACCTTCGGCCGCTGGTTCCGCCGTCACCGGGCCGCCCACCCGGCCCCGGCCGGCGCCGAGCGGGTGCTGCTCTGGCCCGACACCTTCTCCGACCACCTCCAGCCGAACGTGCTGCGCGCCGCCGTCGAGGTCCTGGAGCACCTCGGCTTCGCCGTGGAGCTGCCCGCCGGCCCGGTCTGCTGCGGCCTCACCTGGTACTCCACCGGCCAACTCACCACCGCCCGCCGGGTGATGCGCCGCAGCGTCCGGGTGCTCGCGGCCTCCGGCGACCTGCCGGTGGTCGGCCTGGACCCCAGCTGCACCGCCACCCTGCGCGAGGACCTGCCCCGCCTGCTCGGCCCGGACGGCCGCCCGGTCGCCGAACGCACCCGTACCTTCGCCGAGTTCATCGACGAGTACGCCCCCGACGCCGAACTACCCCGGCTCACCGCCGAGGCCATCACCCAGACCCACTGCCACCAGCACGCCGTCCTCGGCACCGCCGCCGACCGCCGGGTGGAGGCCCGGACGGGCCTGCACAACCGCGTCCTCGACTCCGGCTGCTGCGGCCTGGCCGGCAACTTCGGCTTCGAACGCGGCCACTGGGAGGTCTCCACCGCGGTCGCCGAACGCGTCCTGCTCCCCGAGGTCCGCGCCGCCGACCCGGACACCCTCATCCTCGCCGACGGCTACAGCTGCCGCACCCAGATCACCCACCTCGCCCAGGGCCGCCGCCCCCTCCACCTCGCCGAGGCCCTCCAGCAGGCCCTGCGCGCCCAGCGCCTTGAACGCGGGGAGGGCTCCGACGGGATTTCCGGATGACGGTCTTATCCCTTGGGAACCCTGAGAGTTGAATGACCGTCATCTCTGGAACAGAAGTCCACCGATTTCTCAGGGGGCACCGATGCTGGTGGAGACAGTGACCGCGGTGGCGGCGGCCGGGGGCGCGGGGGTCGTCCAGGCGGCCGGCACCGACACCTGGACGGCGCTGCGCGCCCGGGTGGCCCGGCTGCTCGGACGCGGGCGCCCGGAGACAGAACGGGCCGTCCTGGAGCGCCTCGACCGCACCGGCGAGGCGCTCACGGCCACCGGACCGGACATTGCCGCCCAGGTGTCCAGCCAGCAGGAGGCCTCCTGGCGGACCAGGTTCGAGGACTTCCTGGACACTCTCGGTCCCGCTGAACAGGCCGTTGCCGTAGAGGAGTTGCGCGCCCTGCTCGCCGAGGCGGGCAGCCCCGCGCCCCCACCGGCCGTGCACGCCGAGAACAGCGGGGTGACCGTCGGCGGCAGCCTCTCCAACCACGGGGGCGTCATCGGCCGCGACTTCACCGCCGCGGTCACCATCGGCGGCACCGACCGCCCTACCCCGCCGGGGCCGGACCAGCGCTGACCGCCCCCGGGACCGGCACCGACCCCACGATCCCCGGCGGAGGCGTGCGCAGCGAGCGCGACCTCGTCGTCTCCGGCGGTGTGGTGGCCGAGCGCGTCCACGAACTGCACCTGTACCGCCCGGACACCGCCGCACCGGAGAGCACTCTCCGCCCCCTGCTGCTGGGCACCCTCCCCGCCCCGGCGGACTGCTACCGCCACCGGCCGGCCGTGGAAGGGGCGCCGGCCGCCGGCCCGGTGGTGCTCAGCGGCCCCGCCGGCTCCGGCAAGACCCAGGCCGCCGCCCACCACGCCCGGCTCGCCCTGCGCGAGGGCATGGCGGACGTCGTGCTGTGGGCCGACGCGGACAACCGGGCCTCCCTCACCGCCTCCTACGCCCGGGCCGCCGGGCGGCTCGGCCAGGAGGAGACTGCGGAGAGCCTCATCCGCTGGCTCACCATCACCGGGGAACGCTGGCTGATCGTCCTGGACGGGCTCACGGACCCCGCCCTCCTGGCCGAGCTCGGGCCGCCGCCGTCCGCGTGCGGCCGGGTCGTGGTGACCACCCGGAGCGGGAGCAACGCGCTGCACTCCAGCCTCCACCGGGTGATCCGGGTCGGCCCGTTCACCGCCGAGGAGGCCGCCGGATATCTCGCCGACCGGCTCGCCCTGCACGAATGGACCGGCCCGTACGCGGAGTTGACCCACGGCCTGGATCCCCTCCCGGCCGCGCTCGCCGAGGCCGCCGGGCAGCTGATCGACCGGGCCGACGGCCATCCGGCGCTGCGTCGCGACCCCGGGCGGACCCGCCGGCCGGCCGGCTGCCCGCTCTGCGACCCTCCCGGCGCCGGGCCCGGGGACGGCCTCACCTTCGCGCTCCGGCACGCCCCCGGCGACCGGCTCTGGGCCCGCTGGACCGAGGCCGTCCTGACCCGGGCCGGGCTGCGTCCGGCCCGGGGGACTCCTGCGGACCGGACGATCACCCTGCTCTCCCCCGCCCTCCCCGGTTCACCCGCGACCGAGGGGCCGCCCGGCCCTGGGCACGTCGTCGCCCGGATCGCCCCCGCCGTGCTCCCCGCGGACCACGGCGCCCTCCCGCTCGCCGAGCTCACCGGGCACGACCCGGCGGCGGCCGCCGCCGAACTGCTCGCCGCCCTGGGCATCGGCGGGCCGGTGCCCGACCTGACCGGCCTGCGCCACCCGGGGACGGCACCCGCGCACCTCAGGCTCCCGCCCCGGCACCCCTCGTTCACCGGGCGCGACGCCGTCCTCGACCATCTGCACGAGCAGCTCGGAGGCGGCCCCACCGCGGTGCTGCCGCTCTCCCAAACGCTCTACGGGCTCGGCGGCATCGGCAAGACCCAGATCGCGCTGGAGTACGCCCACCGGTACCGCTCGGAGTACGACCTGGTGTGGTGGATCGACGCCGAGCAGACCGAGTCGGTCGTCCTCGCCATGGCCGACCTGGCGCACCGGCTGGGCCTGCCGGTCGGCGACTCGGTGGCCGAGGCCGCCGAGGCCGCCCGGGAGGCGCTGGGGCGCGGCGTGCCCACCGACCGCTGGCTGCTGGTCCTCGACAACGCCGACGACCCGGCCGACGTGCGCCCGTACTTCCCGGACGGGCCGGGCCGGATCCTGCTCACCTCGCGGAACCTGGACTGGACCCGGGTCGCCGACGCCCTGGAGGTCGACGTCTTCTCCCGGGCGGAGAGCGTCGAGCACCTGCGGCGCCGGGTCCGCGGGCTGTCG
The DNA here is from genome assembly GCF_053603215.1 of Kitasatospora sp. NPDC004240. Taxonomy (NCBI): domain Bacteria; kingdom Bacillati; phylum Actinomycetota; class Actinomycetes; order Kitasatosporales; family Streptomycetaceae; genus Kitasatospora; species Kitasatospora sp. NPDC004240. Next base: position 9,458 of record NZ_JBSGFD010000085.1, read on the forward strand.
GCCGACGACGCGGCCACGGTGGCGGACGCGCTCGGCGACCTGCCGCTCGCGGTGGAGGTCGCGGCGGCCTGGCTGGACGCCACGGCGATGCCGGTCGAGGCCTACCTCGCCGAGCTGCGGCCGGCCCTCACCGCGGAGGGCGCCTTCGACTACCCGCGGTCGGTCGCCGCCACCTGGCACGTGTCCATCGGCCGGCTGCGGGTGGAGTCCCCCGCCGCGGCCCGCCTGTTGCAGTTGTGCGCCTACTTCGCCCCGGAGCCGATCGCCGCAAGGCTTCTGTACAGCGGCCGGACGGTCCAGGTACTGTCAGAGCACGATCCCGGCTGCACCAGCGTGTTCGCGGTCTCGGCCGCCGTCCGAGCCCTCGGCCGCTACTCGCTGGCCCGGGTGGACGCCGGCCGGGGGACCGTCCAGTTGCACCGGCTGGTGCAGGCGGTGGTCCGGCACGCGATGTCCGAGCGGGAGAGCGAGATCGCCGTGCACCAGGTTCATCAGATCCTCAATGACGCCCGACCGACGTCCGGCGGGATCGACGATCCCGCCAACTGGCCGGCGTTCAGCGACCTCTGGCCCCATCTGGCCCCTTCCCTGGCCTACCTGTGCGACGAGACCCGGACCCGCCAGCTGCACATCGATCGCCTCCGTTACCTCTGGAAGCGCGGAGACCTGACCCGAGCCCGCAGACTCGGCTACGACCTCGATGCCGTGTGGACCGACAGGCTCGGCACCGATGACCGCCAGACCCTCCAACTGCGCTTCCAACTCGCGAACGTCCTCCGCTCCGCGGGTGACCATGCCGCCGCGCTGTCGCTGGACGAAACGATCCTGGGGAGCCAGCGACGAGTGCTGGGCGAGCAGGACCCGGACACGCTGGCGACCGCCGGTTCGCTGGCCGCCGACCTGCGGTCGGCCGGCAGGTTCCGGGACGCCCTCGACCTCGACCTGGAGGTGTGGGACAACGTGCGCCGGCTGTACCCCGAGGACCATCCCCGGGTGCTCACGGCGGCCAACAACCTGGCCATCGACCACCGGCTGCTCGGCGACGACCGGGCCGCGCACGAGCTGGACCTGGACACCTTCGAACGGCGCAGCAGGGTGCTCGGTGCGCGCCACCCGTACACGCTGGCCAGCAGGGCCAACGTGGCCCGCGAGCTGCGAGAGCTCGGAGACCTCCGGGGTTCGGCCGACCTGCTGAGGGAGACCGTCGACACGCTGGCCGAGGTACTGGCGCCGGACGTGCTGGACAACCTGCGGACCACCGTCTCCCTGGCGGTCGCACTGCGGCGGACCGGGGAGCTCTCCACCGCCCTGGCGCTGACCCGGCGCACCTACGACCGCTTCCTGGCGCGCTACGGCCCCGACGTACCCGACGCGCTGGTCTGCGCGCTGAGCCTGGCGGCGGACCTCGGTGCGGCCGGGCGGCGCCGGGAGGCCCTGGGGCTCGCCGAGGAGGCCCTGGACCGCCACCGCCGCGTGCTCGGGGGCGGACACCCCTTCACCCTTGCGGCCGCCGCCGGTCTCGCGGTCCACCTGCGGCGCTGCGGACAGGTCGCGGAGGCGGCCGGTGTCGGTGAGGAGACGGTGAGGGCCCTGCTCCGTACCCTGGGCCCGGACCATCCGATCACCCTCGTGGCCACGGTCAACCTGGCCGAAGTCCGGATGGACCAGGACCGGCCGGCGCAGGCGGTGGAGCTGCTGCGCGACGCGCTGGGCCGGTTGCGCGCGCACCGCGGCCCGCGGCACCCGGACGCCCTGCTCTGCGCCGCCGCACTGGCCCGCGCCCTCCGGGCGATCGGCCCCTCCGAGGAGGCGGAGACCCTGCACGCCTCCGCCGTGGACGGGTTGCGGCGCCTGCTGGGCGAGGAGCACCCCGACACCGTGGCGGTCCGGGACGGGCGGGCGGTCGACCGGCTGCCGGAGACCCAGCCGGTGTGACCCGCGGCGATCGGCCGGAAGCGGTGACAGCGGGCGGAGGGCGGCCCACAATGGCGGGATGACGATCACCACCGCCGAGGCGGACAAGATCCTGGCCGACAACTTCGCCCCCTGGGTGCAGGCGCTCGGCCTGTCGGTGACCGAGGCCGGGGAGCGGCACGCGGTGCTGCGGCTGCCGTGGTCGGCCGCGCTGGCGCGGGAGGGCGGCGGGCTGTCGGGGCAGGCGATGATGGCCGCCGCCGACACCGCGAGCGTGATCGCGGTGTCGGCGGCGCGGGGCGGGTTCGGGCCGATGACCACCGTCCAGCAGTCGACCAGCTTCCAGCGGGCCGTGCTCGACCGGGACGTGCTGGTGCACGCCCGGGTCACCAAGCTGGGCCGGCGGATCGCCTTCCTGGACATCACCCTGACCGCCGAGGGCGAGGAGGAACCGGCCGCCCACGCCACCACGGTGTACGCGCTGGCCTAGGCGCCCGGCTCAGCGGAAGGTGCGCGGGGTCAGGTAGTCGGGGACGACCACCCGGCTCTGCGGGGAGACCTGGCGCACCAGCTCGGTGAAGGCCCGCAGGTCCACCCCCGGGTCGGGCTGCACGGGGTTGACCAGCGGCGTCTCGAACGTGTCCCAGTGCACCGGGACGACCGTGCGCGGGTGCCCGAGCGCCCGCAGCAGCCGGGGCACGTACTGGTGGGCGGTGGACGCGCGGCCGGGCACCGAGACCATCGCGATGTCCGGCCGCAGCCCGGCCACCTCGCGCTCGGCGAAGTCGCTGGCCCCCATCAGGAAGGCGGACGGGCCGCCGGCGAAGGTGACCTGGAAGGACAGGGTGTCCCCCTCGGGCAGCTCGCCGATGGTGGTGGGCGCCTGGGCCGGGACGGCGTGCAGGGTGCCCGGGGCGAAGTACTGGCGGGAGCCGTTGCGGCTGTGACGGCTGGAGAAGACCTCGACCACCAGCCCGTCCCCGAAGTCCAGCACCTCGCCGCCCCGGACCACGACCAGCTGCCCGGCCGGCACGTTCAGGGAGCGCAGCAGGTGGTAGGTGGTCTCGGTGCCGACGACCTTGGCGCCGGTGCTGATCGCGATGTGCGGGACGTCGTTGATGTGGTCCCAGTGGCTGTGCGTGACCAGGATCAGCTCCGGCCGGCCGATGTGCGCGTCGACCAGCCGGGTGTCGGTGGTCAGCCGGGTGCCCGGCTTGAACTCCTCGCTGTAGAGGCCGGTGTCGAAGCGGGTCAGGTACGGGTCCACCAGGACGGTGCGCCTGCCGCGGTCGATCCGCCAGCCGGCCGTGCCGAACCAGCGGTACACGGTGTCGGTCGCGCTCGCCGGGGAACCGGGCGCGACGGGCGCCGGCGGGGTGTCCGGGGCCGCCGGGGTGTCCGGCCCCCCGTCGGCCCGTTCGGCGGCGGCGGGCTGGGCCGCGGCCACCGTGACCAGGCCGGCACCGGCGACGGCGGCGGTACCGAGGAAGGAGCGGCGGTCGAATCCGGAACGGGGCATGCGGGATGATCCTCTCGGGCAGACGTCGGCTCACGGCGGCGGCGCTCTCCACACCGCCACCGTGAGGTCAACACGCCCCGGACACGCCCCGGGTTTCCTTCCCCGGCAAGCTTTCTGACGGATCCACAGGATCTCCCCGGACGCACACGCTTCGTGCACATCCGGTTCGGCCCCGCGGCTGTCGACGGGCCCTACGCCTTGCCGCCCGCCTCGGGCTCCTCGTCCCGGGCGCAGATCGCCGACACGAACTCCGCCACCCGGGCCTGCGGCAGGCCGTTGGCGATGTCCGACTCGCTGATCATCCCGACCAGTTCGTGCTCCGGGTGGTTGATCACCGGCAGCCGGCGCACCCGGTACTGCTCCATCACCCGCAGCACCTGGTCGGTGTCCTCGTCCGCCTCCACCACCATCGGCCGCCCCTCGGCCATCTCGCCCGCGGTCACCGTGGACGGGTCGCGGCCCTCGGCGATGCACTTGAGGACGATGTCCCGGTCGGTGAGGATGCCGAGGAGCTTCTGCTTCTCGCCGCAGATGGGCAGTGCCCCGACATCGCGTTCCTTCATGATCCGCGCGGCCTCGGCCAGGGTCTGTTCCGCGGTGACGCACTCGGCGCCCGGGTGCATGATGTCACTCGCCTTGGTCATGATCGGGCCTCCCTACGGAACTGCCGCTCCCCCGCACTCCATCCTCTGCCGCCCCGGGAGCCACCGCCACCGGGCCGGGCCCTCAGCCGCCCGGCTGCGGATCGGGGTCCTCCAGCGGGGAGTGCTCCAGCAGTTCTTCCAGCGAGGGCAGCGACGGCTGTTCGACGCCGTTGGGCCCGTGGCCCGGTTCGAGCTCGTCCGGCGGCCCCTCGGGGGGACGGGCACCGTCCGTCTCCTTGACGGCTGCTTGCCGCTGCACCTCGCCCGCCGCGTCCAGGAAGCGCAGCAGCTCCACCGGGAAGGGCAGGACCAGCGTCGAGTTCTTCTCCGCCGCGACCTCCACCACGGTCTGCAGCAGCCGCAGTTGGAGCGCGGCCGGGGTCGCGCTCATCACCGCGGCGGCCTCCGACAGCCGGGCCGAGGCCTGGTACTCGCCGTCCGCCGTGATGATCCGCGCGCGCCGCTCCCGCTCGGCCTCCGCCTGGCGGGCGATGGAACGCTTCATCGACTCCGGCAGGGCGACGTCCTTGATCTCCACCCGGTCGATCTCGATGCCCCAGCCGAGCGCCGGGCTGTCGATCATCAACTCCAGGCCCTGGTTGATCGGTTCGCGGTTGGCCAGCAGGTCGTCCAGCTCGCTCTTGCCGATGATCGACCGCAGCGAGGTCTGCGCGACCTGGGAGATCGCGAAGTTGTAGTCCTGCACGTTCACGGTCGCCCGCACCGGGTCGACCACGCGGAAGTACACCACCGCGTCGACCCGGACGGTCACGTTGTCGCGGGTGATGCCCTCCTGCGCGGGGATCGGCAGCGTCACGATCTGCACGTTCACCTTGCTCATCCGGTCCGCGATCGGCATCAGCCGCACCAGCCCGGGCCCGCGCACCTGCTCGCGCACCCGGCCGAAGCGGAACACCACGCCCCGCTGGTACTGCTGCACCACCCGCAGGCTCAGGCCGGCCCACACGGCCGCCACCACCAGGACCGCCAGCACCGCATCCAAGATCAGCATCACGGTCTCCTCGCGCCCGGCAGCGCCGCTCCCGGCACCGTGCGCCACCGGAGCGGCTGCTTCCAACGCTACGCCTGCCCGGTTCGGCCCGGTTCGAACCCGCCCGCGCCCTACCATCGACCCATGCCGCAGCCGCCGGACCGCGCCACCGCCCCGAAGGCCCCCGGGCCACCCGGCCCCCCCGGGAGCGACCCCGCCGGGGACCACGATCACCCCGGCCACCCCGCCGCGGCCGCGCCCCGGACCCCCGACCTGACCACCCTGGACCGGCTGGTCACCCACTGCCGCGCCTGCCCCCGCCTGGTCGAGTGGCGCGAACTGACCGCCCGCACCAAGCGCCGCGCCTACCAGGACTGGGACTACTGGGCCCGCCCGATCCCCGGCTTCGGCCCGCCCGACGCCCCGCTCCTCCTGGTCGGCCTCGCCCCCGCCGCGCACGGCGCCAACCGCACCGGCCGGATCTTCACCGGCGACCCCTCCGGCGACCTGCTGTACGCCGCCCTGCACCGGCTCGGCCTGGCCAACCGCGCCGAGTCCGTCCGCCACGGCGACGGGCTGCGGCTGGACGGCGTCCGGATCACCGATCCGGTCCGCTGCGCCCCGCCCGACAACAAGCCCACCACCGCCGAACGCGACACCTGCCGCCCCTGGATCACCCGCGAACTGGAGCTGCTGCGCCCCACCGTCCGGAGCGTCGTCGCGCTCGGCGGCTTCGCCTGGCAGGCCCTGCTCCCCGTACTCGCCGACGCGGGCTGGCGGCTGCCCCGCCCCCGGCCCGTGTTCGGCCACGGCGCCCACGTCACCCTGCCCGCCGCCGACGGCGGCCCGCCACTGGAGCTGTACGGCTGCTACCACGTCAGCCCGCGCAACACGAACACCGGCCGCCTCACCACCCCCATGCTGCGCGAGCTGCTGCGCACCGCCGCCCTCGCCGCCGGGCTCGACCCGCTGCCGGAGTCCGACAGCTAGGACCAGCGGACGAGCTTCGGCCTCCCGGCTGGCTGCCACACCGCCGGCAGCTCCTGGCGTGCCGCCTCCGCCGCCGCCAGCTGCTCCCCGTACAGCGCCCCGTAGGCGAAGGCGTCCTCCCGGCCGTCCACCCCGGCGAGGCGCCCGCGCAGGGCCGCGGCCGCGACCACGGCGTCCTGGTGCTCGCCCAGCACCTCCTGCACCGCCTTCATCCGCTCGGTGAAACGCCGGGCCGCCTTCCCCGCCACCGACTGGGCCGTCTCCCCCGCGTACCGCGCCCGCTTGGCCGCCTTGCGGGCGTCGTGCAGCCGCGCGTCCGCCTCGGGACCGCCCGGCTCGGCGAGCGCCGCCCGGACCCGCTCCGCCACCCGGCGCTGCTCCTTCGCCGCGATCCGGGCCAGCTCCGGCACGGCGTCGCGCCCCGCCCGTCCGCGCAGCGGCGGCTGCGCCAGCAGCGCGGCCAGCTCCTCGCCGAGCAGCCGCCGACGGGGACTGTCGAGGACCGCCACCGCCTCGGGCCAGGCCCGCCGGTACTCCTCGCGCCCCCAGCGCTCCAGCGCCTCGGCCATCCGCTGCGGCCCGCACTCGGCGGGCAGCTCACGGGCCCGCGCGACCAGCCGTTCGGTCAGCACCTCCTGGTCGCGGGCCCGCCCCAGCACCTGGCCCAGCCAGCGCAGCTCGCCGATCAGGTGCTCACCGGCGTCCCCGCGCAGCAGCCGGCGGTAGGTGCGCAGGGCGCTGCGCAGACGTCGGCAGGCCACCCGCATCCGGTGCACCGCGTCCGGCTCGTCCGCCCGGACGGCCTCGTCCAGGCCGGCCAGCGCCTCGGCCTGCTCGCCCAGCCGGGCCAGCACGGCCTCGCCCACCGTGCCGCCGGACCGCGTCCTCGCCGCCATCCACGATCACCCCGCCCGCTCGCGCCAGCCTCCAGGGACCATGCTCAAGGCTACGGCGAACCGAGCGCCCGCTGCCCGGCCGAGGCGTCCCGCTGACCCGGCAGTGCCACCCCCTCGGGCGGCCGGGCGGGCAGGGCGCCCACCGGACGGAAGGCGGCGGCATGCCGCTCGCAGAGCCAGTAGGTGTGCCCCTCGGGCGTGGTGACCTTGTCGAGGCCGCCCCAGCGCTGCTCGGGGTCGAGGCCGGTGAGCACGGCCTGCAGGGCCCGGAACTCGGAATGGCGGGTGGCCCGCAGGTGGGTGTTCACGTCCAGTCGGCGGAACTCCTCCGGCATGCCGTCCAGCAGCGACTTCGCCAGCTCCATCTGGTCCTTGACCGCCTTGCCCGTGTCCTCCGCCAGTGCGCCGAACCCGGCGCCCACCACCGGCACCGCGAACTTCAGCACCGTCGCCACCCTCTCCGCGTACGGCACCAGCACGGCCAGCCGCTCCGAGGTCACCGGCACCTCGTACGGCTCCACACCCTCCAGCCGGTGCCACTCACCGGGGGCCTCGCAGTACAGGTGCACCAGGAGCCGCTTGCCCGATGGCGCCAGGCCGCGGAGGCGCTTGCGGCTGACCTGCTCGACGGCGATCACACCGGGGCAGAGCACCTCCTGGCGGCTCTGGCCGGCCCGCTGCACGGAGAGGAAGGTGCGCTGCTGCTCGGCGAGCATCGCGGCGAACTGGTTGCGGCTGCGCTCGGCCTCGTCGCCGACCCGGTCGCCGACGGCCGTCACGGCCCGGCCCAGCTGCGCCAGCCTGAGGTTGGTCAGCTCCACCAGCTGGTTGGTCACGGCGAGTTGGGGTGGCGCGATGCCCTGGAGCAGCATCCGCACCGGAAGGTCGTCCAGATGGGCCGGGCACTCGATCAGCTCGCGCGGCGGGTTGCGGACGAGCCGGGCCACCAGTTGCTCGTACTGGAACTCGTGCGGGCAGGGCGCACCGTCGTCCGCGCGGTCCGGGCAGGGCACGGTCCGGCTGATGTCCAGGCCCGGGTAGCGGGCGAGAGTCTGCTCGAAGCCGTCCTTGAGCACCGCGAAGAAGTCGTTGGGGTACGGGCCCCGGACGCTGATCTCGGCCGTCTTGGCGTGCCGGTCGACCGTGATCAGCCCGAGGTGGGCGCCGTCCGGGTGGGCGAACAGCGCGCCGGAGCGCCAGTGCAGCCCGGTGGAGAAGCGGTGCGAGCGGGCCAGGAACCAGGTGGGGATGCCCGGCGGCACGGTGTGCAGGTGATAGCGGAGCCGCAACTCCCGTTCTTCCGAGGCATCCTCCCAGCGCTGCTGGTACTCGGGCGGCTCCCAGGGAAGCAGTTCGACGACCAGGCTGCCGATGCCGTCGTCGGTCCGGTAGGAGAGGTCGAACTTCTCCATCATCGGGATGAAGTGCCGCCGCACCGGCCGCTCGACGTCGATCCACAGTTCGTCGCCGTACGCGTGCCGGAACACCCCGCGCTCGTGGAGCACCTCGTGCGAGTCGAGCACCCGGCTGATGTACGTCGTCAGCCACTGCGGGCGCAGCACGACCAGGTCGCGCAGTTCCTCGTCCTCGGGGTAGTAGAGCAGATCACCGAGGCTGTGCAGGGCGGCGGTGAGCGAGTCCTGCGAGTCCCGCTCGGTGACGCCCTCCAGCGCCATCAGGGCGCGCAGTTCCTCGGGCTCGACGTGCTTGGCCCGGTGGGCCCGGACCGCGTCGGCGGCCGCCAGCCAGTGGCGCGGCCAGCGGGCACCCATCAGCGGCAGCCGGGCGGCCTCGGCGCGGACCAGCTCGCGGACCTCGTCCACGCCCTCACCGGTGGCGCTGTCGACGGCCGCGCTCGCCACGATCAACCCCGGGTAGGAATCGCGCAGTTCGGTCAGCGGAAGGTCCGGCGGACGGGGGCCGAGGTGGGTCGCCACCAGGACGACCGGGGCCTGCGGGGCCCGCGCCTTGATCATGTCGAGCCAGTAGTGGATCTTCCCGGCCTCCCAGCCGGCCTGGGAGTCCCAGAGCAGCAGGAAGAGCGAACGGTCCGTCAGGAAGAACTGGTGGGTGGCGTGGTAGATCTCCTGACCGCCGAAGTCCCAGGTGGCGAGCTGCATCTCGATCGAATCGCCCGCGTCGGAGGGCGGGGCCGGGTGGTCGAGGTCCAGCCGCCCGACCGCCAGGCCGTGAGTGGTCTCCTCGCGTGGATTGTGCTGCTCACCGCGCAGGGCGCGCAGCAGCGAGGTCTTGCCCACCCGGCCCTCGCCGACCACCACCACCTTGGACGCCCACTGGCGGACCGGGTCGCTCTGCGCCGAGGCCAGGAAAGAGCGGATCGTGGCGGGCCCGGCCGCGACCACCTCGGGTGGCGGGAAGAGCAGCGGGTTGCCCTCTACGTTGAGCTCACTCAGGTGCGGGAGGGCCCCGAGGAAGGTGGGTAGTTCGACCAGGCTGTTGCGCGAGACATCCAGGCTGACGAGATCCTGCAACCGGTTCATGAACGGCGGCAGTTCGGTCAGCCCGAGTCCACGCACGGAGAGAACCTGCAGCCGCCAAAGGTCCCCCACGCAGGCCGGGATCCCCCGTAGGCGGACGTCGTCCAGCCACAGCATCTCCAGGCCGGTGAGCCGTCCGAGCTCTGCGGGCAGGGAGCGCAGGGGGTTGAGGCCGAGCACCAGGCCTGTGAGTCCGGGCAAGCCGGTGATCGCCTCCGGCAGCTCCTCCAGCCGGTTCATCGAGAGATCGAGCGACTTGAGGCGCTGCAACCCGGCCAGCCCCTGCGGAAGGGCCGAGATGCGGTTGCCCCTGACTTTCAGAATCCTCAACCCGGCCACCTGAGACACTTCGCCGGGGAGCTCGGACAAGTCATTGTGTGAGATATCGAGGATCTGAAGCTCTGTCAATCGACTGATACCCTCAAGTCGACTCAGCTCGTTCATGCTCAGGTCCAAGTCGACAAGGTGCGTCAACTCGAATACGCTTTCGGGAACTTCGTGGAGACCAAGGCCTGAAAGCCTCAAGGCGGGCGCTCCGCGACGGGCGCATTGCCCGATCCGGTACGCAGCCTCCTCCTCACCGTCCCTGTACTCGAACTCGTCCCTCGGCGGCTCGGAGTACATCTGATCTCCCTTTCCATGGAGCAGACCTGACTGGCCGTGAGCCTATGGCATCCACGCTACGGCCGTAGCTGGATCGCCAACGCCATCGTGTACCCCACCAGCAGGCCGAAGAAGCACACCGCCGTGACGTAGCGCGGGGTGAACGGCAGGCCGGCCAGGGCGGGGTAGACGAGCACGGCGGCGCCGGCGGCCAGGTCGGCGACGTAGAGGCCGCCGGGCGGGACGATGCCGGTGCTGTGGGAGGCCCAGCCGGTGGCGACCAGGAAGCCGGTCAGCAGGGTGAAGCCGGAGAGCAGGCCGGAGCCGATGGCGCCGAGCGTGGCGTGGGGTTCGGGCGGCTGCTCGCCCTCGGGGAGGGCGGGGCGCATCCGGTGGGCGACGGCGAGGGCGAGGACGGCGACCAGCATGGCGCCGCCGGCGCCGAGGAGCGGGCCAGGGTTCATCTGCGACTCCGTGGAGGCATGTGGTGGTGGCCGAGCGCCGCGGCGAGCGCGGCCGGGAGCAGGACGGTGAGGACCAGCAGGACGGCCCACACGGCGGGTTCGAGGCCGGCCGGTCCGGGCGGTGCGGCACCGGGTGGCGGCGGGGCCACGACCACGGCGGCCACGGTCTCGACCGGTACGGGCACCAGGACCGGCGGCGGTGTGGACGGCGGGGGCGAGACCGGCGAGACCGGCCGCTCGGGCACCGGCTCACGCGAGGGCGAGGGAGAGGGCGACAGCGACAGCGGCCGTGGCTGCGAAGGTGAGGGCGCCAGCGACGGCCGGGGTACGGGCTGCGCCACCGCGGGCGCCCGCCCCGGTTCCGTGGTCGCGGGCACCGGTGTCCCCACCACGGGCGCCGGCACCACGGAGACCGACGGCGACGGCGAGGGCAGCGCCGTCGGCCCGGGCACCGGGCAGTCCGTCGGCGGCGGATCCGGCCGCGGCGGCGGCACCGGCGGCTGCACGGTGGGCAACGTAGGCGGCACGGGCAGGGCGGGCGGTACCGGCAGGGCGGGCAACTGCACGGACGGAGGCACCGGCCGTACCGGCGGGATCGGCAGGTGCACGTACAGGTGCAGGTGCGGGTCCGGCTGCAGACCGGTGGCATAGTCCATCACCCGATCGTCCGACCGTCCGTCACCTCCTGACGCCCGTTCACCACCGAAACCCCCCGCCCCGGTGAACTCCGGTGAACCGCGCCGCCCCACCGGGCGAACTGGTGACCACCCGCGCCTCACCTGTGCGATCACCCCGGGAGGCGCCCTCGTGCCCGGTGTAAGCGTCGTGGCATACTCCGGTCCGTGACGACTTCCACCCACGCGACGAGGGCCCTGCGGGCCGCGGTGTTCACCGCGCTCGCCGTGCCGCTGTCGGCGCTGGGTCAGGTCCTCGTCACCGGTCGCCCGTTGCCGCTGAACCTGATCCTCGGCGCGACCGTCGTGGTCTTCCTGACCGCCGGCGCGCTGGCCGGACGCGAGCGCGGGCTGCTGTCCGTCGCCGCGGTCCTGGTGCCGGTGGAGCTGCTGCTGAACACCGCCTTCAACCTGGGCCAGGAGACCTGTTCCCCGGTGCTGGACGCGGTCCACACGCCGGCCCGCGGGGTGAACCTGCTGGTCTGCGGCGGCGGTTCGATGGACGGCTCGCTGTTCGCCGACCAGCTGGGGCACGCCGGCCCGGTGGCCCCGGCGGCCACCCAGCTGCTGGTGCTGCTGGTCCACCTGCTGGTCGCGCTGGCCGCCGCCGTCTGGCTACGGCTCGGCGACGCGGCGCTGAGCGGGCTGGCCCGCGCGCTGCGCGTCCTGGGCGAGGCGCTCGCCGCCCCGCTGCGCGCCCTGGTCGTACTGCTCGCGCCGGCGCCTGAGCGCCCGGTGCTGCGGGTACCGCTGCCGGCCCCGGCCCGGCGCCACGCGCGCCGCGAGGACGTGGTCCTCACCCCGGCGCCCCGGCGTGGCCCGCCTGCGTTCGCGCCTGCCCTCTGAGCGTCCGGGGCCGTCCGGCCCCGAGGAGCCCGTACCGGGCAGGCACTCCTGAACCTTCCCCTCGCCCCTCCGGCCCGCCCGTTCCCGGGCGCCGTCGAGGCGGCGGCCGTCCGCGCGCACCCGCGCGCGACCCGTACAGGAGCAGAACCACCATGGCCAAGACCAAGCAGTCCACCCGTGCCGCCGACCGTCCCTCCGCCCGTGAGCGCATCCAGGAGGCGCACCTGCGGGAGCAGCGGGCCGCCCGGCTGCGCCGCAACATCGTGATCGGCCTCTCGGTGGCCGTCGTGGCCGCCCTGGCCGGCGGCACCGCAATCGCCGTCAAGGCCGCCGACAAGGACGACAAGGACGCGGCCGGTGCCTCCGCCGCCCTGGTCGTGCCCGCCAACGCCACCGGCCCGGACGGCACGGTGATCGTCTACGGCAAGGCGGACGCCCCGCACACCCTCCAGGTCTTCGAGGACTTCCGCTGCCCGGTCTGCAAGACCTTCGAGGCGGTCAACGGCGGGACGGTGAAGCAGCTCGCCGACGAGGGCCAGATCAAGGTCGAGTTCCGGCTGGCCGCGTTCCTGGACAAGAACCTCGGCGGCAAGGGCTCGCGCACCGCGCTGGCCGCGGCCGGCGCGGCGCTCAACGAGGGCGTCGACAAGTTCAAGCAGTTCCACGACGTGCTGTACGCCAACCAGCCGGAGGAGAGCGAGGACGGCTTCGGCGACGTCAACCGCATCCTCGACCTGGCGGGCCAGGTGCCGGGGCTGAAGACGGACGCCTTCGTGAAGGCGGTCAACGAGCGCACCTACGCGCCGTGGGCGGCCAAGGTGGCGGCGGCCTTCGACGACAGCGGGGTGCGCGGCACCCCGACCGTGAAGGTGGACGGCAAGCCGCTCACGCTGTTCCAGAACAACCGCCCGGTGACGCCGGAGCAGTTCACCGCGCAGGTCAAGCAGGCCGCGGGGCTGTAGGACGGGTCCGAGTGAGCACCACCGGCCCGGCCGAATCCCCGGCCGGGCCGGCCCTTCACACCTCACCGGAGTGTGCTGCCGTGACCACCCCGCTCACCGTGAACCCCGTCCGCCGTTCCACCGCCGGCGCCCCGCCGCGCCCGCCCGTCGGCGCGGGCCGCCCGTACGCGCTGCTGCTGCTGGTCGGCGGGCTGCTGGGGCTGGCCGCCTCGGCCGTCCTGACCTTCGACAAGCTCCGGCTGCTGGAGGACCCCTCCTACCTGCCGAGCTGCAACCTCAACCCGGTCATCAGCTGCGGTTCGGTGATGCGCACCGACCAGGCCGAGGTGCTCGGGTTCCCCAACCCGTTGCTGGGCCTGGCCGGGTTCGCCGCGCTGGCCGCGGTCGGGGCGGGCCTGCTCGCCGGGGCGGCGTTCCGCCGCTGGTTCTGGCTGGGCCTGCACGCCGGCACCCTGGGGGGCGTCGTCTTCGCGCACTGGCTGATCGACCAGGCGCTGTACGAGATCGGCGCGCTCTGCCCGTACTGCATGGTGGTGTGGGCGACGGTGGTCACCCTGTTCTGGTACACGACGCTGCACAACCTGCGCGGTGGGATGATACCGGTCGGCGCCCGGCTGCGGCCGGTCGTCCGGGAGGCCGCGCGCTACCACTGGGTGGTCCCGGTGCTGTGGGCGGCGGTGATCGCGCTGCTGGTCCTCAACCGCTTCTGGTTCTACTGGCGCACGCTGCTCTGACCTCCGGACAACCGGAGCAGGCCCCTCCGCAAGCGCTGTTCGGGTGCCTATCCGGTGGATCCGCGGTGCGGGGGACCCCGGAGGGGAAGGTAGGGCCTCATGGCGCTTCTCCCGGAGTCCTTCCGCGCCGCGCTCCGCCGCGGCGCCCGCGATCCGTTCGTCGTCCAGACGGCGCGCGCGACGGTGGCCGCCACGCTCTCGTACGTGGTGGCCACGCAGCTGAGCAGCGAGCCGGCCCCGCTGACGGCGCCGCTCACCGCGCTGCTGGTCGTGCAGGTCACCGTGTACTCGACGCTGACGACCAGCATCCGCCGGGTCAACTCGGTGGTGGTGGGGGTGCTGATCGCGATCGGCTTCAGCACCGTGGTGGGACTCTCCTGGTGGAGCCTCGGCCTGATCATCCTGGCCTCGCTGATCGTCGGACGATTCGTCCGGGTGGACGAGTTCGTCCAGGAGGTGGCGATCAGCGCGATGCTGATCCTCGGGGTCACCAAGCTGGCCTCGCAGGCCTGGGACCGGGTGCTGGAGACACTGATCGGCGCGGTCGTGGGCCTGCTGTTCAACCTGTTCTTCGCCCCGCCGGTCTGGGTGGACACCGCTGGCGAGTCCATCGAGGACCTCGCCCGGCGGGCCCGCTCGCTGCTGCTGGGCATCGCCGAGGAGCTGGGCCGGCCCACCCCGGTGGAGCGCGCCGCCGAGCGGCTGCACCAGGCCCGCGCCCTCGACCAGGCGATCGCCGACGTGGACGCGGCGCTGCGGCAGGCCGAGGACAGCCTGCGGTTCAACCCGCGGATCAGCGAGGCGCTGCTCTCCCGGCTGGTGCTGCGCACCGGTCTGGACACCCTGGAGATCTGCGTGGTGGTGATCCGGGTGCTGGCCCGCTCGCTCACCGACCTCGCCAAGCGCCGCGACCCGGGCGAGCGGCTCTTCGCGCCCGAGGTGGCGGTGGCGCTGGAGGAGCTGCTGGACCACGTCGGCGGGGCCCTGGTGAGCTTCGCCGTCCTGGTGACCACACCGGTGAGCAGCAACGCTGAGGAGGCCGAGCGGCGGCTGACCGCCGAGCTGGCGGCCGCCTGGGCCGTCCGCGACAACGTGGCCGATCTGCTGCTGCGCCGGGTGCAGGAGCATCCGGAGGCCTGGCAGCTGCACGGCTCGATACTGGCCGAGGTCGACCGGATCCTCGACGAGCTGGACCTCGACCACCGCGGCCGGCGGCTGATGGAGGAGCTGGACCGTGCGGCGGTGGCGAGCCGGGAGCGGTTCGGCCGCTTCTCCTGGCTGCGGCGCCTGGCCCGCGGCGAACGGCTGCGGCCCTCCCGGCTGCGCCGCTCGCGCGCCCGGCGCCGCAAGGCCGCCGCCGCCCGACCCTGAGCGCCCGCCTCTGAACGCCCGCCACCGCACTGGGCGACCCGGTCGGCCGACCCGTCAGTCGCCGTCCCAGGGGGTGGCGGCCAGCACTCCCCCGCCGGCGTGGCGGGAGTAGCGGCAGGTCACCGGCAGCCGGAAGTCCACCCGGGCCGGACCGGCGACCGCGCGCAGGTCGGCGAGCCGGGCGTCCTGCGGCAGGCCGGCCGCGGCCTCGCTCAGCACCTGGTCCGCCCCGGCCAGGGCCTCGGCGGCGGTGACGTACGGCACGTCGGTGTACGGCTGCTCGGGCTCCGGCCACAGGTCGGCGAAGCGATGGCCGAAGGCCCGGACGTCCTCGGTGCCGGTCTCGTCCAGCGCCCGGGACAGGCAGCTGCCCAGCCGGTGCAGCCAGGCGGGCAGCGAGTCGGCGGCCCGGACGGTGTCGGTGGCGTCCCAGAAATCCAGCACCGGCCCCCACGCGCCGGTCTCCCGGTCCACGTCCACATAGGTGTGGGTGTCGCCGTGGTCGGTGTGGACGAACCAGTGGGTGCCCGGGCCGCCCGCGTGGTCCTGGTACCAGTCGGCGCCGTGTCCGTCGTACCCGCCCCGGTTGAGGTCGTGGTCGAGGTCGACCCGGTCGATCGACTCGTGGCCGTTCACCACCGAGCGGGAGGTCACGATCCGCACCCCGCCGATCTCACGCAGCAGGGCCCGGATCTCCTCGGGCACCGGCACCGGCCAGGTGTCCATCCGGATGTCACCGATGCCCGGGTCCAGCCGCACCAGGCCGCCGGAGCGCGCCGCGACCACGCGCAGCAGCTCGGTGACCTGGGCGGCCGTGGGTGCGGGACTGGACTGGTCGTTCATACGGGCCCCCGGTTCGGTGCGTCGGACGCGATCACGCTATCCCGTACCGCCGACAGCCCCGCCGAGGGGCCGGGTGAGGCCCCGGCCGGGCTCAGAGCCGCTCGATCTCCACCTTGGTGATCACCACGTCCTCCACCGGCCGGGTGTCCTCGGTGGGGGTGGTCGCGATCGCGTCCACGACGGCCTTCGAGGCGGCGTCCGCGACCTCGCCGAAGATGGTGTGCTTGCGGTTGAGGTGGGCCGGGGTGCCGACGGTGATGAAGAACTGCGAACCGTTGGTGCCCGGGCCGGCGTTGGCCATGGCCAGCAGGTAGGGCTTGGTGAAGTACAGCTCGGGGTGGAACTCGTCGGGGAAGGTGTAGCCGGGCCCGCCGGTGCCGGTGCCGGTCGGGTCGCCGCCCTGGATCATGAAGCCGGCGATCACCCGGTGGAAGAGCGTCCCGTCGTAGTACGGCCCGCTGCCCGGCTCGCCGGTGCGCGGGTCGGTGTACTCGCGGGCGCCCTCGGCCAGCTCCACGAAGTTCCGTACGGTCTTGGGCGCCTGGAACTCGTACAGCCGCAGCCGGATCGCGCCCCGGTCGGTGTGCAGCGTCGCGAACAGCCCGCTCGCCATGGAAACTCCCTCGTCGTCGCCGTGATCGGATCGGGCACCACTCTGTCACGGCCCGGCCGGGGCCCTCACCCGAACACCGCCTCCCGCAGGGCGTTGCGCAGGTCGGTGAGCGGCTGGGTGACCCGGCTGAGGTGGACCCGGTTGGTGAGCAGCAGGGCCCAGCGGCCACGCCGCCGGGAGACCCAGAGGCCGGTGCCGGTGAAGCCGTAGTGGACGAAGGTGCCCTCGGCCGGGTCGGTGCCCGGGGCGCAGAGCCAGGACAGGCCGCGGGCGGGGGTGAGGCCGCCGGTCTGCTCGCGCAGCGACTCGGCGGTCCAGGCGCCGGTCCACGGGAGGGCGGCGGGGGCGAGCAGCGCGGTGAGGAAGCGTTCCAGGTCGCGGGCGGTGGAGAAGACGCCGGCGCTGCCGCAGGTGCCGCCGAGCAGCCGGGCGGACGGGTCGTGGACCACGCCGCGCAGGTGGGCGCCGGTGGCGGGGTCGTACTCGGTGGGCGCGGTGCGCCTGGCCCGCGCCGGGCCGAGCGGCCCGAAGCCGGTGTCGGCCATGCCGAGCGGCCGCCAGACCTGACGGCCGGCCAGCTCGCCGAGCGGGGCTCCGGCGAGGTCCTCGACCAGGTGGCCGAGCACGATGGCGGCCCGGTCGGTGTACTCGACGGCGGTGCCCGGCGGGCGGTGCAGCGGGGCGGCCAGGACGCCGGCCCGGATCGCCGCCGGGTCGCGGCCGTAGAGCGCCTCGAAGTTGGTGCGCGGTGGTGTGCCGGCGGTGTGGGTGAGCAGTTGGCGGGCGGTGACCGCGCCGAGCGGGCGGCCGGCGACGGCCGGCCAGTAGCGCTCCAGCGGCTCGTCGAGCGGCAGGCGCCCGGCCCGCCAGAGCACGCCGACGCAGGGCCAGAGTGCGACGATCTTGGTGAGGCTGGCCAGGTCGAAGAGGGTGTCGTGGCCGGCCTGCGGCCCGGCGGGGGCCGGGCCGAGCACCCCGTGGTGCCCGCGGACGCGGACGCCGCCGGCGTCCCCGGCCGACCAGACGACGCAGGTGCCGACGGCGGCGGCACCGGCCCGCACCAGGGCGTCCAGGGTGCGCAGGCCCTCCGGCCGGTCCGGGCCGTCGGCCGGGCCCGGGGCGCCATCCGGGCCCGGGGGGTCGTCACCCGGAACGCCGTCGTGTCCGTACGTGCCCCGCGTCGTCATCGCGCACACCCCCGCCGCCCCGCCGCCCTCGCCGGTCCGGCGGGGAGCCTACCCGGCTGCGGGGGCGGTCAGCTCCTTGCCGAGGCAGATGTTCATCGGGTGGTCGCGGTAGATCCCGAAACCCTGGATCGAGGTGTAGCCCTCGGCGCGGTAGAGCGCCACGGCCTCCGGCTGTTCGGTGCCGGTCTCCAGGACGAACCGGGTGCGCCCGGCCTCGACGGCGGTCTCCTCCAGCCGGCGCAGCATCCGGCGGGCCAGGCCCCGGCCGCGCGCGGAGGGCACCACGAACATCCGCTTCAGCTCGGCGTCGCCGTCGCGCAGCCCGTGCGGGCCGGCCTGCTTGGCGCGCCAGCCGCCGCAGGCCACCGGCGCGCCGTCCAGGTAGGCGATCAGGAAGAGGCCGGCCGGGGCCTCGAAGTGGTCCGGGTGCAGTTCGGTGAGGTCGCCCTCGCCGTAGCGGCGGACGTACTCCTGCTGCACCTCCGCCGACAGCCACTGGGCGTCGGGGTGGCCGTAGCCGGTGACACGGATCTCGACGGTGCCGCCCTCGGCGACGGGGGTCCCGGTTGTGCTCTCCATGGTCGAGAGCCTACGTGCCGCCGTCAGCGGGCCCCGAACCGGGCGACCAGCTCCTTCTTGTCGAACATCCGGGCCGTGTCGATCGCCGAGGGGGTGCCGGCGGCGGGGTCGGCGCCGCCGTCCAGCAGGACGGTCAGCACCTCCTCGGCACCCTTGAACACGGCGCCGGCGAGCGGGGTCTGGCCGCGGTCGTTGGCCCGGTCGGGGTCGGCGCCGCGCTCCAGCAGCACCCGGACCGCGTCGGCGTGGCCGTGGTAGGCGGCGAGCATCAGCAGGCTGTCGCCGCGGTCGTTGCTCAGGTCGGCGGGGGCACCGGCGTCCAGGTACGCGGCGAGCAGGCCGGCGTCCCCGGCGCGGGCGGCGTCGAACAGCTTGCCGGCCAGCGCGATGACCTCGGCGTCGGGGCCGTCCGCGGGGCCGCCACCGGTGGAGGGCGTGGAGTCGTTCATGGACGGCACGGTAGCCGCCGGGCGCCCGGGTGATCCAGTTCACGTCCGCATCGCGGGAATCCGCGGCCCCCACGACACACGGATGACATGGTCGCGCGTCCGTTCGGGCGAACTTCCCGCCGACCGCGGCCGACCCCCGGTCGCCGCACGGGAATGGCTCGGCGCGCCGGTACGGAACGGGCCGGCAGCCCGACCTGGGCGGTTCGCATACGCCACCGCCCGGCATTCCCGCAGGAAACCACCCGTTTGCGCCGTTCCATCATCTATTACTTTTTGTCACGATTAGAGCACGTTCCGTGACACTGTCCCTGTCCCCCCTCACCGAGGAGCAGAACACGTGATCCTCTCCATCTCCGGCATCGTCCTGTTCGGCACCATCGCCTTCCTCTTCTTCCGCAGGGACGGACTAAAGCCCTCCCACGCCATCGTCTGCGCCCTCCTCGGCTTCTACATCGCGGGGTCCTCCATCGCCCCGAGCATCACCGCGGGCGGCGCCAGCCTGGCCAGCCTCCTCGGCGGGCTCAAGTTCTAGGGGCACACCCGCCCGGACGGGCCCGGCGCGGATCCCACCGCCCCGGGCCCGCACGTGTTGCACGGCCCCTCCGACGGCCGGACAGCCGCACCCCTCCGACCGTCCCACTCGCCCGGGGAGTCAAGGAATGTCGCTCAACCGCCACCTCACCAAGAGCCGCGACCTCGCCCGCACGGCCGGCGACCACGCCGCCGACATGTTCGCGCCGCTCACCCTGATCGGCCGCGGGCTGCGCCACCACGCCGACTGGGCCAAGGCCCGCTGGCAGGCCACCCCGAAGGAGCGGCGCGGACCGACCCTGGTCCTGCTCGCCGCGATGCTGCTCGGCATCTACCTGCTGCCGCACGGCCCGCTGTTCACCCTGGTGGCGCTGATGGCCAGCGCGGCCTGGGCGGGCCGCGCGCCCAAGGCGCCGCCGACCCCGCCCGAGCCGGCCGCGGCGGACGTCAAGCTGCCCGCCCTGTACGCGGCGCTCACCCCGTACCTGTGTGCGCCGGACGACCTCAACCCGCTCTACCGCCACGAGGGCGACCACCGGGCGGTCTTCTCGGGGTGGGAGTTCGACGGCGAGGGCCGGCTCGCCCGGCTGGAGCTCGCCTACCCGGCGTACTTCACCGACACCGAACCCGCCTGCCGGGCCCGGATCGAGCAGGTGATCCAGGGCAAGGCCGGCCGTGCCCGGGAGTACCGCTTCGACTGGGACGAGGAGTCCAACCGGCTGCGGGTCGCCGCGCTGGCACCGCTGCCCACCGACGTCGCCGCCCAGCGCTTCGTGGCCGCCCCCGGCGAGATCGTGCTCGGCTTCACCGACGAGGACGGCAGCGCCCGGACCATCCCGGTCCAGCAGGGCGGCACGTCCGGCCAGCGACCGCCGGTGGTCTGGCGCACCGGCCCGCGCTCGGCCGAGCCGCACCTGCTGGCCCTCGGCAGCACCGGGTACGGCACCTCCAGCCTGATCCGCTCGATCGCGCTCCAGGCCCTGCCGTTCGGCGACCTGGTGGTGATCGACGGCGCCGGCACCGGCGAGCACGCCTGCCTGGTCAACCGGCCCGGGGTGCACACCGTGGAGACCAGCCTGCACGGCGCGCTGGCCGCGCTGGAGTGGGCCGCCCAGGAGACCGAGCGCCGGCTGACCGCGCTGAACGCCGCCCGGCACGCCGGGGTGGCCGCCCCCGAGGACGTCACCCGGCCGCTGTGGCTGCTGCTCGACCACCCGACCGAGCTGGGCGAGCTCGCCCACGCCGAGGGCCGCCCCGACCCGCAGGACCTGCTGGAGCTCCCGCTGCGGCACGGCCGGGCCGCCCGGGTCACCGTGGTGATCGCCGACGACATCGAGGCCCGCGACCGGATCAGCCCGACCGTCCGGTCCACCACCCGGGCCCGGGTGGTGCTCGGGCCGGTCGGCCCCCAGGAGAGCCACGCCGCGCTCGGCGCCCCGCTGGACATCGCGCCCGCCGCGCACGCCCCGGCCGGCCGCGGCTACGCCCGGATCGGCCACAACCCGCCGGTGCGGCTCCAGGTCCCGGCCACCGTGGACCCGCTCGACGACGAGGCTCCGGCCCAACTGCGGGAGGCCGTGATCGCGCTGCTGCCGCACCGGGACACCCGGATCGAGGCGGCCGCCGCGCGGCCCGTCCCGGCCGAGGCGGTGCCGCCGCGCCCGACCGAGCCGCCGGCCGTGCCCGACGGGCCCGCCCCCGCCGTCCGGCCGGTCGACCTCACCTCCGCCGACTTCCCGCCGCTCGGCCTGGAACTCGGCAAGGAGCACCCCGTCCGCTGAGGCGTCCCACGGGCACGCCGCACGGGCGCCTGTCCACGGATCCGTCCGCTGGGCGGGCCGCGCGGATGCGCAGGCGCCCGTCCCGGTACGCTCGTGGGGAAAGGCCGTCCCATCGCCGGATGTGAAATAGGTGACACCTGGGGTGATATCACCGGCCAGATGTGACAAATCGGGCGCCGGTGGGTACAAACAGGGGCGGCACGACAGACGACGCATGTCCCGGGACGGGAATCTTCGTCGACAGCCGAGCGTTGACCGAACGACGAAGAACAGCGACCAACTAGTCCTGTGGGCCATAAGCCCGGGAGGCACGATTCATGAGCGAGCGAGCTCTCCGCGGCACGCGACTCGGGGCCACTAGCTACGAGACCGACCGTGGTATCGATCTGGCTCCCCGCCAGACCGTCGAGTACGCATGTCAGAACGGACACCGATTCGAGGTTCCCTTCTCGGTCGAGGCGGAGATCCCCTCGGCCTGGGAATGCCGCTTCTGTGGCCAGGAGGCGGTGCTCCTCGACGGTGATGAGCCGGAGGAGAAGAAGACCAAGCCCACGCGCACCCATTGGGACATGCTGATGGAGCGCCGGACGCGCGAGGAGCTGGAGGAGGTGCTGGCCGAGCGGCTGGCCGTGCTCCGCTCCGGCGGGATGAACCTCGCGGTGCACCCGCGGGACACCCGCAAGAGCGCCTGACCCCCTCCCGCCCCGGCGGGAGAACACGAAAAGGGACCCTGGCCACCAGGGTCCCTTTCGCGTTCCCGTTCCATCCCCGCCGAACGGCGGGCGCCATCCCGCCGTTCGGCCGGGAATCAGCCGCCGATCGGGGGGCGGTAGGCCGTCTCCGGCCCCTGCGGGTCGCGCGGGCCCGCGCCCGGCTCGACCACCTCACCCTGGATCACCTTGCCGTCCGGCTTGTGGATCCGCAGCTGCTCCTGCAGCCGCATCGCGTCCGCGAACGGGTCGGCGCCCACGGCGGAGGCGCTGCGCAGCGCCTTGCGGGCGAAGCGGCGCCCGGCGGCCCGCCAGAGCGCGCGGGTCGGCGGGAACAGCAGGGTCAGCGCCAGCACGTCCGACAGGAAGCCCGGCACGATCAGCAGCAGGCCGGCCAGCACGGTCATGCTGGTCCCGGTCTGCGCCTGCTGCGGCTTGGGGTCGCGGCTCTGGTCGATGGCCGCCGACAGCGCCCGCAGCCCGGCCCGCTTGATCAGCGAACCGCCGATCAGCGCGCCGGCCAGGAGCAGCAGCACGACGGTGAACCCGCCGAGCCACGAGCCGACCTGGACCAGCAGCCAGATCTCCAGCACCAGCCAGGCGGTGAGCAGCAGCGGCAGCGCACGCCGCAGCTTGCCGCGCGGGGCCGGACGGACGGGGGTAGCTTGCTGGGACACGGTACGAATCCACTCCAAGGCGGTGCTCCGCGCGCCACCCGGGCCGTCCGGGCCGGCGGATCCACGGCACCACCTGGTCCAACGACTCCGGACCTGCCGGTGTTCCGGCGGGCTAGGCCCTGTCCGGCCGGCCGTCGGCGGGCGAACCCGCCCCGGGGCGCCGGCGGCGGCCGGCCAGCACGGCGAGCCCGCAGGCCAGCAGGCCCGCCGCGGCGAGCGTCCACTCGGGGGCGGCGCCGACCCGGGCGGCCACGGTCAGGTCGTCGCGCAGCGGCACGACCGCGGAGAGCTTGGCGGCGGTCAGCTCCTCGGAGCGGGTGACCACCGAACCGTCCGGGGCGATCACGGCGCTGATGCCGCTGGTGGCGGCGATCAGCACGGCCCGGCCGTGCTCCACCGCGCGCAGCCGGGACATCGCCAGCTGCTGCTCCGGCTGGCCGGTCTTCGCGTACGTGGCGTTGTTGGTCTGCACGACCAGCACCCGGGCGCCCTTGTCGACGGTGTCGCGGACGATCTCGTCGTAGGCGACCTCGAAGCAGATGACGTCGCCGATCCGGGCCGGGCCCAGCTGCATCACGCCGTTGTGGTCACCGGGGTAGAAGTCGCGGGCGACCCGCTGGAGGCGGGTGATCACCTTGGAGAGCTCGTCGCGGAAGGGCACGTACTCGCCGAAGGGCACCGGGTGCTGCTTGGTGTAGGAGGCGCCGGGGCCGGTCTTCGGGTCCCAGACGATGCCCTCGTTCTGGACGTGCTGCTCGTCGGGGCCGTCGACCAGGGTGCCGACCAGCGTCGGCACGTTGATCGCCTTCACGGCCTCGTCGATGCGCCGGTAGGCCAGCGGGTCGCTGAACGGGTCGAGGTCGGAGGAGTTCTCCGGCCAGATCACGATGTCGGGGCGCTCGGCCCGGCCGGCCGCGATGTCGGCGGCGAGCTGCTCGGTGGCGCTCGCGTGGTTGTTGAGGACCATCATCGGGCGGCCCAGGAAGTCCATCCCGGGGTTGGCCACGTTGCCCTGGATCAGAGCCACCTTGACGGTGTCCGCCGCCGCGGTGGGCACCGGCACCAGGTGGCCGACCAGCATCGCGGCGACCGCGCCGAGCGCCCCGGCGGCGGCGTGCACCGGCCGGGGGGCCCGGACGCCGCCGCGCAGCCGCAGCGCGGCCCAGGCCAGCAGGGTGCCGGAGAGCGCCACCGCGAAGGTCACCAGCGGGGCGCCGCCGAGGGCGGCCAGCGGGGTGTACGGGGTGGCGGTGTTGGCGAAGGCGAGGCGGCCCCAGGGGAAGCCGCCGAGCGGCAGCCGGTCGCGGGCCCACTCCTGGGTCACCCAGAGGCAGGCCGCCCAGGCGGGCCAGCCAGGCAGCCGGGAGGTGAGCGCCAGGGCGGCGCCCATGGCGGCCAGGAACAGCGCCTCGATGATCGACAGGCCGATGGTGGCGTCCCAGCCGACCACCCGCAGCCAGCTGAGCAGCAGCAGGAAGAACGGCAGGCCGAAGGCGAAGCCCGTCCAGGCGCCCTGGCGGGCGGTGCGGCCCCGGGTGAGCAGGGAGAGCGCGGCGACGCCGACCAGCGAGAGCGGCCACAGGTCGAAGGGCGGGAAGGCCAGGGCGAGCAGCAGCCCGGCGAGCGCGGCCAGGCCGGTGCGCGGCAGTCCGGCCCGCACCTTGGCCAGGGCGCGGGCGGCACGGCCGGGTCTGCGCCCGGTGGTGGCCCCGGCGGGGTCGGGGGAGGTCCCCGGCCGCTCCTGTGTGACGGGCAGTGCCACCGGCGCACCATCTCTCTGGTCGGACTGTTCGCGCATACGTAACCGCCCGGACGTGTTCGGACGTTGTCCGAAGACGGTACCCCGGAACAGGGGTGATCCGTGAGGGAGGGTGCCGCGGCCGGCCCCCGGCGCGGCGCCTGCCGGAGGCCGGGGCCGGGGGCCTTAAGCCCCGGGGGCCCGGCGGTCAGCGCTCGGCGTAGCGGACGTCGGTCAGCGGCCAGTCGCTCAGCCAGGCCGAGACCGCGTGGTACAGCCGGGCGTCCAGCTCGGCGCGGTCGGCGCGGACCCAGGAGCTGACCCGGGTGGCGCCGGGCTCCTCGCGGTGCGGGTAGATGTACACGCAGCCGACCACCGCGTCGCCGGGGGTTTCCAGCACGGTGTAGGTGAAGCCGGTGCGGCGTTCGAAGTCGCCGGCGTGGCGGCGCAGGTCGGCGGCGTTCTGCTCGGGGGTCATGCCCTCGGCCGGCGGCCAGGTGCTGGTCTCCCAGCCGGGGGTGGCGTGGATGTGCGCGACGCTGCCCGACCAGGCGGCCAGGTCGGAGTCGTTGTGCTGCTCGCCGAGGGGCTCCAGGCGGAACCCCTCGGCGGTGAGGGTGCGCGGGACGGCGAAGTCGGCGGGGACGATCGGAGGCACGTTCGCATGCGGATCGGTCGTGTCGGTCATGCGGTCACCCTAGGCAGCACGACCGTCGGCGATCACCGGGTTTTTGCGGCCGCCACGGCTTCTCGGACCACCACCGCCCGGCGCGGGTCTCAGAAAGTGTTGGGTAATTGATCAACTTCATGGCTTGATCCACTGGTGGTGATCTTTGCGTCGTCCTGTCCGTGAAGATCACTGCCATGTGTGTCT